>JAPOOH010000125.1 GCA_026713505.1 Chloroflexota bacterium
CTGCGGACCGTTTCAACGTCGTTGCGAAGATCGAAGGAGGCGGCGTCTCCGCATGGGCGGACGCGCTGCGTCATGGCATCGCCCGCGCGCTGCTCTTGGCGGATCCCAGCCTGAAGAAGGAGTTGCGCAAGCACGGCTACCTTACTCGGGACTCGCGCATCAAGGAGAGCAAGAAGTACGGCCTCAAGCGCGCCCGCCGCGCCCCTCAGTACACCAAGCGCTAGAACGCTCCGCGTTTACGTCTGTTGAAAGCAGGGAGCCCGCTCGAATGAGCGGGCTCCTCTTCATGCTCCTGCGATGCCGCGCAGGTCCTGGAGCATCTCCGCGACGCGCTGCGGGCTGTCCCCTTCCGCGTAGATGCGGAGCAGCGGTTCCGTGCCGGAGGGCCGTATGAGCCCCCAGAACCCGTCCTCCAACACGTAGCGTACGCCGTCCATGGTGTCCGTGCCTGTGACACGCAGACCCGCGATGGAAGCGGGTGGTCTTGCAGCGAGCGCCTCGGTATCCGGCTTCGGGTCGCCGGGAGCGAGGTCTACGTCCAAACGGTCGTATGCATGCTCGCCCACCTTTTCGAAGAGCAGCTTGACCAGCTCAGAGGCCCGCTTGCCCGTCCGGACCATCAGCTCCACGAAGAGCAGACCGCTGAAGATGCCGTCTCGCTCCGGGATGTTGCCGCGGAACGCGTAGCCGCCGCTCTCTTCTCCGGCCGCGACCGCGTCGTCCGTGATCATCCTTGGGCCAACGAACTTGAAGCCCACCGGCGTCACGGTGACGGGCAGGTCGTAGCGAGCAGCCAGCTTGTCCACCATCACGCTTTGCGTAAGCGACCGCACGATGGGTCCGCGCATCCCCTTGCCATCCATCTGGTGGAGGCAGAGGAGAGAGAAGGTAGAGAGCGTGTCGATGAACGTCCCGTTCTCGTCGAGCACGCCCAGGCGGTCGGCGTCGCCGTCGTTGGCGAGCACTACGTCGAAGCGCCCTGCGCGCGCGGCTTCGATGCTCGGCCCCAGGTTGGGCTCGATCGGCTCGGGCTGGCGCATGCCGGGGAATGCGGGGTTCCTCTCGGCGCGCATCTCCTGCACGTCTGCTCCCTTTCCATCGAGAGCGGCGGCGACGTAGCCCGCGCCCGCACCGTGCATGGCGTCGATGCCGATGCGCAGGCCGGACTTCGCGATGGCGTTCAGGTCCATGGCCGCCGCGAGGTTGGCGAGGTAGGGTCCCTTCATGTCGACGATCTGGGCCTTCGGAGCGTCCCGTCCGGGCGCTTCCACGCCGCCCGCGGCTTGGAGGGCGTCGATGTAGCGTTCGATCTTCTCAACGATCTCGGGCGGCGCACTGCCCGCGTAGTCCGGCTTGTACTTGAAGCCGTTCCAGAGGCCGGAGTTATGACTGGCGGTGATGATGGCCCCGCCGCCCGCCCGCTGGTGGAGGATGCTGTAGCTCACCACAGGAGTGGGAGAGACCTGGTCCGACAGGAAAGCCGGCACACCGCTTGCGGCGATGACCCCTGCGGCCTCGGCTGCGAACTCCGGCGAGCCGAAGCGGGTGTCGTACCCGACGACCGCTCCCCGGTTGCCCAGCCCTTCGTCCTTGAGATACGCGGCGACCGCTGCTGCGCAGATGCGCACGTTCTCGAACGTGTAGTCGCGGGCGATGAGGGCGCGCCAGCCGTCCGTGCCGAACCGGATGAGCGGAGCGTCGCTCACTGTGCCCCTCCCAGGTTCGCATCCGCGCGCAGCCTTTCCGCCTTGTCTGTCCGCTCCCAGGGAAGGTCGACGTCCATGCGGCCGAAGTGGCCGTAGGAGGCTGTCGGCCCATAGATGGGCTTTCGGAGTTCGAGGTCGCGGATGATCGCGCGCGGCCGCAGGTCGAAGTGCTTCTTGACTAGCTCCGTGATGAGCGCGGTGTCCACCCTGTTCGTGCCGAACGTTTCGACCGCAAGGCTCGTGGGTTCCGCAACACCGATGGCGTACGAGACCTGCACCTCGCAGCGGTCGGCCAGACCAGCGGCGACAACGTTCTTCGCGACCCATCGTGCGGCGTACGTGGCCGAACGGTCCACCTTGGTCGGGTCCTTGCCGGAGAACGCCCCGCCCCCGTGGCGCGCGACGCCCCCGTACGTGTCGACGATGATCTTGCGCCCGGTGAGGCCGGAGTCGCCGTGCGGACCGCCAACGACGAAGCGTCCTGACGGGTTCACGTAGATGCGCGTCTCGTCGTCGATGAGTTCCGCGGGCACCTCCGCGCCGATGATGTGCTCACGTACGTCCTGCTCGATCTGCTCGTTGGAGACGTCCGCGCTATGCTGCGTGCTCACGACGATGGCCGCGATGCGCTTCGGCTTGCCGTAGGCATATTCGACCGTTACCTGTGACTTCCCGTCCGGCTTGAGGTAAGGGACGACGCCTTCGCGCCTGGCGATGGAGAGACGCCTGGTGAGCTTGTGCGCGAGCGAGATGGTGAGCGGCATGAACTCCGCCGTCTCGCTGCATGCGAAACCCACCATCATTCCCTGGTCGCCCGCACCGAGGTTCAGCTCATCGGTTGTTCCGTCCCTCCCGCGCTCTTCGAGCGCGGTGTCCACTCCGGCCTTGATGTCCGGCGACTGCTCGTGGACACGGACGATGACCTCGCACGTCTTGTAGTCGATGCCGATCTCCTGGTCGTCGTAGCCGATCCGCCGGATGGTATCGCGGACGACGGCTTCGTAGTCCACCTTGGCTGTCGTGGTGATCTCGCCGACCACGACGACGATGTTCGTGCCCGTGGCAGTCTCACAGGCGACGCGGGCCATCGGGTCCTGGGCGTAGATCGCGTCAAGTATCGCGTCCGACACCTGGTCGCACAGCTTATCCGGGTGCCCCTCGGTTACGGACTCTGAGGTCAGCAGATAAGAAGGCGAGGTCTCGAACGTCGTTCCAGTCTGTGTCATTCCTTGGGTCCTCCCAACTCCGAGATTCTGTGCGGCAGGCTAGGTGCCCGCTTCCCAACCTGCCAGGTAGGCAGCCTGCTCCTCCGAGAGCGTGTCCATAGCGAGGCCCATCGCTTCCAGTTTGAGCGATGCGACCCGCTGGTCCAGTTCCAGCGGAACGTCGTAGACGTCTATCGGGAGGTTTGCAGCGTTCTTCGCCATGTACTCCGCACTGAGCGCCTGGTTGGCGAAGCTCATGTCCATCACAGCGGACGGGTGCCCTTCCGCAGCAGCCAGGTTTACCAACCTGCCCTCAGCGAGCAGGTTGATCTTCCGCCCGTCCGCCATCACGTACCGATGCACCATGGGGCGCACTTCCTTCTTCTCGACCGCGGCGTCTTCCAGTGCGTCGATGTTGATCTCCACGTTGAAATGGCCGCTGTTGGCGATGACGGCCTCGTCCTTCATCACCTGGAAGTGCTGTGCATCGATCGCGTGCTTGCCGCCGGTCACCGTCACGAAGACGTCTCCGGCCCGGGCAGCGTCGTCCATGCGCATGAGCTGATGGCCGTCCATCGATGCCTCGAGGGCGCGGACGGGGTCCACCTCGGTGACGATGACCTGGGCCCCCATGCCCCTGGCGCGCATCGCTATGCCGCGCCCGCACCAGCCGTAGCCTGCGACAACGACGTTCTTACCTGCGAAGAGCAGGTTCGTAGCGCGGGTGATGCCGTCCAGTGTGCTCTGGCCGGTCCCGTAGCGATTGTCGAACATGTGCTTGGTGTCCGCCTGGTTGACCGCGATGATGGGGTAGCGGAGCTTGCCGGCCTTCGCCATGCTGCGCAACCGGACGACCCCGGTGGTCGTTTCCTCCATCCCCCCGATGACACCGTCGAGGAGTGCCTGCCGCTGCGTGTGGAGCATGGCGACGAGGTCCGCGCCGTCGTCCATCGTCATATGCGGCTTCGCGTCCAGTACGGAGGAGATGTGCTGGTAGTAGGTGTCGTTGTCCTCGCCCTTGATGGAGTAGGTGGGTATGTCGTAGGCGACGGCGAGCGCCGCGGCGATGGGGTCCTGCGTGGAGAGCGGGTTGCTCGCGCAGAGGCGAACGTCCGCTCCCCCGGCCTGCAGCGCGAGAGCGAGGTTCGCCGTTTCGGAAGTTACGTGCAGGCATGCTGCAAGCGTGAGCCCCTCCAGGGGCTTCTCCTTCGCGAAGCGGTCCCTGATGAGGCGGATCACGGGCATCTCCCGCGACGCCCACTCGACGAGGCGCACTCCCTCCTCAGCCAGCGACGGGTCTTTAACGTCTCCGAGTCTTCCTTCCGGTTCCAAGTGATTCTCCCTTCCTACTCGCCGTAGTCTGTTGGCAGTTCCGCCTCTATCCATTTCGGCGTGCCTGCCTCGATGTTGTAGAGGCGCTCGGAGTCGAAACCGAGCGCAGCGGCCATCTCAGCCGCCAGTCCGCTGCGGACTCCTGCCGCGCAGATGAACAACAGGTCGTTGTCCTTCGGAAGCTTGGCCTCCGCCTCTCCGAGGAAGTCGTCCACGGGAATGTGCACAGCGCCGGACGCGTGTCCACTGACCCACTCGTCGGGACGGCGCACGTCGACGACGAGCGCTCCTTCCTGTTGCATCTCATGCGCCTCCTGAACGGATATGCGCCGGTACGGTTCGCCGGATTCCTGTCTGCCTCGTGCCATGTCGTTAGCTCCTCACTTGTTGGTGTACCGCGAAACGATGGGGCCGAGCCGCTCCAGCGTCTCCTGCGGGGCGAGATGCATGGGCGTGACTATCGCGTTGCGCAGGGCATCACCGCAGCCGCACGTGCGCCCGGACGTGAGCCGGGGTATGAGACGGCCCAGTGTTTCCCTGGACGATGCCACGTTTCTCTCCAGGTTCTGTATCACCACCTCAACGGTCACACTGGCGTACTCGTCGTGCCATACGTCGTAATCGGTCGCGCATGCGAGCGTGGCGTAGCACATCTCTGCCTCGCGGGCCAGTTTCGCCTCGGGCAGCGCCGTCATGCCGATGATGCTTGCGCCCCACGAGCGGTAGAGCGCGGACTCCGCCCGCGTGGAGAACGCGGGACCCTCCATCACGATCAGTGCTCCTCCCCGGTGCACCGTTGCCGAGGCGTCTTCCTCGACAGCGTTCGCCAGTAGAGCGCTCAAACCGGCGCAGAACGGGTCTGCGAATGAGATGTGCGCCACAAGACCATCGCTGAAGAAGGTGCTCTCGCGCAACCTCGTTCGGTCTATGAGCTGGTCAGGCACCACCATGTGCAGCGGGGCTATCTCCTCCCGCAGGCTGCCGACCGCACTGACTGAGACGACACGCTCCACGCCCAACTGCTTCAATGCGTGGATGTTGGCCCGGGAGTTGAGCTCCGTAGGCGATATGCGGTGGCCGATGCCGTGCCGCGGAAGGAACGCGGCCGTGACATCCCCCATCCGCCCTATGGTGATAGGCCCGCTCGGTTCTCCGTACGGCGTGGAGAGCGTCAGCTCCTGCACGTTCTCCATCTGCATGTCGTAGAGGCCGGTGCCGCCGATGATGCCGACGGTGGCGCGTGGCAGGTCAGTCATGCCACCTCCGTCACACTCGGCTGCCGTGCCAGGTCCCGCAGTTGCGCCTCGTACGGCGCGCGGAGCACGCCGCGTTCCGTGATGATGCCGGTGATGAGCGCTGCGGGAGTCACGTCGAACACGGGGTTCCAGACGTCAACCCCCTCCGCCGCGATGGGGTGTCCTCCCAGCGAGGTCACCTCAGCGCCGGGCCGCTCCTCCACAGGGATGTCCTCTCCACACTGCACATCGATGTCCACAGTGGAGAAAGGGGCCGCGACGTAGAAGGGAATGCCATTCGCAGCCGCCAGTGCGGCCAGGCTGTACGTGCCGATCTTGTTCGCCGTGTCACCGTTCGCGGCGATGCGGTCGGCGCCGGTGACGACGGCGCCCACTCTGCCGGATGCCATCAGCGCGCCGGCCGCCGAGTCCACGATGAGCGTGGAAGGGATACCGAGGCGCGCCAATTCCCATGCGGTCAGGCGCGCGCCCTGCAACCACGGGCGGGTCTCCGTGCAGAAGACGTGCACCTGCTTGCTGGACTCCCACGCGGCGCGGATGACCCCGAGCGCCGTGCCGTAGCCCGCCGTTGCGAGCGCTCCGGTGTTGCAGTGCGTGAGGATGCCGCCGGACTCCGGCATGAGCGCCGCTCCGTTGCGTCCGATCGCCCTGTTGGAGTCGATGTCGTCCTCCCGCATGGCGTGTGCGAGAGAGAGGATGCGCGCTGCAGCCTGGGCGGGCGTGCCGCACATGCGTGCAACGTCCCGGCACCGCTGCACTGCCCATCCGAGGTTGACCGCGGTAGGACGCGCAGCCGCTACCCGTGCCGCCTGCGCGTCCAACTCATCCAGGAACACGGGCATGGCGGTGGGCCCGATGTTGCGCGCGGCGAGAGCCATCGCATACGCCGCGGCGATGCCTGTGGCGGGCGCCCCCCGCACGCGCATGTTTCGGATGGCATCGCCCGCGCCGGGCACGTCGTTGACCGCCAGCCATTCTTCGCGCGCGGGCAGCATCGTCTGGTCCAGCAGGAGCAGCTGTCCGTCCTGCCAGGTGAAGGGTCGGAGTTCTTCGGTGGTGGTGAGTAGGTCGCTCACGGGCTCTGTCCAGGGGCGTACTGAACAATGCTATGGGTGCCATGGCGGAGTGTCAAAGTCTCGAAGGTGCGCGCGTCCTGCTTCGCATCAGCCGGGTCGGACGGACGGGGATGCGCGGCGAGCCGCCCTGAGGGCGGCTCGCATGATGAGGAGATGAGTGTAAGCAGGCGGGTGGAACCTACTGACCTTGCAGGCTGCCGCCTCCCGGCAGCGCAGAGTCCAGCCCGCACTCCTGGGCGGCAGCCATCAGCTCGCCGATCTTCGAAAGGTCCGGCTCTGCTCCCGTGAACAGGATGAGCAGGTCGTCCAGGCTTCCCAACTGCTCCTCGATGCACCGCATGACGGAGGGGGGAGGCATTGCCGCTCCGCTGTCTGCTGCGAATCGAGCGGCCTCCTCGTCAGTCATGCAGAGTTGCATCTGTATGGCTGTGCCGAAGAGCTCAGCAGGGTCTTCTGGCGGTCCACCGATCCCAAGCACGCTGGGGTTCTCCGTCGCCAGGGCACTGATGCAGCCCCGCGTCTCCTCGCTCAGTCCTCCAGCGTCCGCAGACATCATGGCGATGCTGATGCCTATGGCGTTCTCCTGCGAAAGGCATTCGAACGGAAGGGCCCCCAGTGCTCCAGGGGGAGCATCTGCCAGGGGGAGGTTCTGGACGGCATCGAGCGTGGCTGCCCCAACAGCGTCGCGCAGGCAGAGGACCTCTGTTTCAGACAGCACGGCCATGAGGTCACCCACGGTGGTGCTGTCCGTGATGACGAGATCGTCAACGGAACCCGCTTCCGGTTTCGGCATCATGGCGTCCGGGGTCGGCTCCTCCATAGGTGCCGGCTCGGGCGTGGGTGTCGGCGTGGGCGTGGGCGCCGGAGTGGGAGTCGCTGTCGGTGTCGGAGTTGGCGTTGGCCGCGGTGTCGGGGTTGCTGTCGGCTCAGGGTCACTGCAAGCGGCAGCAAACGCTGCAAGCATGAGGAGCATGAGGGTGACGGCGGCAGCGCTGCGCAGGCTGACGCGGAGGGACGTTCGCACGTTTACAAGCATGGGGCATACTCCTCTGTGTTCCGGTTATCGAAGGCGCGGCTCTCTACTGTATCTTCATTCTACATGACGGGAATCGTGCCCCTTCAACGCCAGAGGTCTGCGCTTTGCCCTCGATACCTGACGAAAAGAGGCGCCCGGCGTGGCGGCCCCTGTCAACAGTGTCCTCGTCTACGCCTGCGTGGACTATCATTGCGATGTTCCCACCGGAGTATTACGCCGTGCTGCTCACTGACCTGACACTCACGAACTTCCGCTCCTATCGGCAGATGGACCTGACGCTGGGACCGGGGCTGACGGTCGTCAGCGGGGAGAACGGCCAGGGCAAGAGCAACCTGCTGGAAGCCATCTACCTGCTCGCCATCGGCAAGTCATACCGCGCGGTGACGGAGCGGGACGTCGTCTCTTGGCAGGCGGCAGAGGCAGGAGGGTACGCGATCGTGGCGGCAGCCCTCGACGGGCCGCACGGCGCGCTCGAACTGCGCGTCGGCTTGGATTGCGGAGACGGTACGGGCATCGTCAAGCAGGTCCGCGTGAACGGCGCGCCGAAGCGCGCCTCAGACCTGGTGGGGATGATGGGCGCTGTGCTCTTCGCTGCGGAGGACATCAACATGGTGTTCGGCCCTCCGCGCGGACGCAGGCGGTATCTGGACATCCTGCTCGCACAGGTGTCCCGCCGATACGTGCAGGCGCTGTCGCGGTATCAGCGCGTCCTCGGGCACAGGAACACGCTGCTGCGCGCTCTGCGGGAGCGGCGGGCGCGCGAGGACGAGTTGGCGTTCTGGGACGATGCGCTTGTGAGAGAGGGCGCAGCCCTGCTGAGCGAGCGTTGGCTGTCCATGGCCAGTCTCGCACAGCACGCCGCCTCTGCGTTCCAACGGCTGTCGTCGCAGGACGAGTTGTCGGTTGCCTACGCCGGGACAGCTGAGGAGCCGGAGGACGGAGACGGCGCCCGCTCGCTGAGGGAAGCGCTCATTGCCTCGAGGGACCAGGAGCGAGCGCGCGGCATGACGCTTGTGGGCCCGCATCGAGACGACCTCCGGCTGCTGTTGAACAACGTGGAAGCGTCACGCCACGCCTCTCGCGGGCAGGCCCGCCTGGCGGCGCTGGCGCTGCGCCTGGGTGAAGCACGCCTGCTCGCCGAACGCAGGGGTGACCCGCCGCTGCTGCTCCTGGACGACGCACTCTCCGAGTTGGACGAGCGCCGGAGGGAACTCGTGCTGGAAGAAGCGTGTTGGTATCCTCAGGCCATCGTGACGACAGCTGACACACACACGCTGCCGGACGCTTTCCTCCACCGCGCCCACTGGATGCGCGTCCACGAGGGACAGGTGCTGACCGAGGATGCCGCGTGAGCGGAGCAGGGATGCAGGCGCTCGCCGTTTCGGGAGTACATAAGCGCTTCGGCAGTGTGCAGGCGCTACAGGGAGTCGACCTCGCGGTCGAACGGGGTGCGATCTTCGGCTTCCTCGGCCCGAACGGCGCAGGCAAGACCACCACGATCCGTGTCCTGACCGGGTTCATCCGTGCGGACGAGGGTGATGCCCACGTGCTGGGCATGGACGCCTGGAGCGACACCGTCGCCATCAAGGCGCGGCTCGGCTTCCTGCCGGACATCGTGGCATTCGCCAGCGGTTTCACGGGGCAGGAGTTCTTGAACTACGTTGCGAGCCTCCGAGGGATCAGGGGCAGGCTCCCCCGCCAGGCGGAGCTGCTGGAACGGCTGGAACTCCCGAACGCCGCGCTCCGACGGAAGGTGAAAGGCTACTCTTCCGGGATGGCGAAGAAGCTGGCGCTCGTGCAGGCGATGCAGCACGACCCGGACGTGCTCATCATGGACGAGCCGACCGAGGCCCTCGACCCGCTCATGCGGCAGGAGCTGTTCTCCATCATCAGGGAAACGCGCGACAGGGGAGCTACCGTCTTCATGTCGTCCCACGTCCTCTCGGATGTGGAGGAGGTCTGCGAACGCGTGGCGCTGATCCGGGACGGACGCATCGTGGGCACCGGCTCGGTTGAGGCCCTCCGCGAGGGCAAGGCGCGGACGATGGTGGTTGAGTTCCGGGGAACGCCCCCGGACAGACTCTCCGTACGCGGCGTGGAGGTGCTGTCCCGGGACGGCGTGCGGTGGGAGTTGGCCGTCTCCGGCGACATCAACGATGTGCTGCGGGAGCTGGCCAGGCACGATATCGCCGACATGACCTACGAACGGTTGAGCCTGGAAAGCCTCTTCATGGGCTTCTATGGCGAGGACGGTGGCCGGGAGCTGACCGGTGCTTAGCGTCTTCATGTACACGCTGCGCTCGCACCGCATCGGGCTGCTCGCGGTGTCGTTCGGCCTCTTCCTGATGAGCCTCATCATCGTCTACACATTCGATGCATTCGGCGGACTGGACACGATCGCGGAGTTGTTCGAATCCCTGCCCGCGCCGATGACCGCGATGTTCCGCGCGCAAGCAGGGTTCGGGACCTCCATAACGAGCTACATCGCGCTTGACTACCGCCACCCGGTCTACATCATCGCGGGGCTCGCATTCGTCCTGTCGGTATCGGGCGGCGCGGCGGCCCGGGAGATCGAGCGTGGCACGGCTCTGATGCTGTTGGCGTCGCCCATACCGCGCTGGCGCTACCTGCTGGCGAAGGTGGGCGTGCTGGTCGTGGGAGCGGTGATCATCGTCGCGATGGCCTGGCTGGGTTCGCTCGCCGGTGCGGCGCTCACGGGCCTGGCCGGCGACGTAGAAGCCGGTACGCTCTTGCTCGCCCAGGTGAACGGACTGGGAGTGCTCCTGGCATCGGGCGGCATAGCGATGCTGCTCTCAGCGGTGAGTTCGGACGGCGGGCGTACGGTGTCCGTAACTGCGGGGATACTGACGGTGATGTACTTCCTGGACTTTGTCGGCGCGATATGGAGCCCGGCGGAGCCGTTGGCGCCCCTTTCGCTCTTCTACTACCTGGATCCCCTTGCGGTAGCGGCAGGTGGTTCAACGTTCCTGCGCGATGTCGTGGTGCTGTTCGGCGTAGGACTCGTGGGGTTCGTGGCTGCGCTCGTCCTCTTCCAGCGGCGCGACATCACGCGCTAGGAACCCTGGCGGCTTGGCGTTGCCGTGCGCTTACAGGTCCGGGTGACGAGTGTGCCACTCCGTTGCCTGTTCATAGGCGTAAGCGGCGCGCAGGAGAGTGGTTTCGCTGAGGTGCGGGCCAAGCAGTTGCAGCCCAACGGGCAGGCCATCCACGAACCCGCATGGGACCGAGATGCCCGGGATCCCCGCGATGTTCGCAGGTATCGTGCAGATGTCGTTCGCGTGCATGACGACGGGATCGACGATGCCCCCGATCTCGAACGCCGTGGTAGGCGACGTAGGAAGTGCGAGGATATCGACGCGCTGGAAGGCGTCGTGGAACTCCCGGCGGATGAGCGTGCGCACCTGCTGGGCCTTCTTGTAGTAGGCGTCGTAATAGCCCGCTGAGAGCGCGTACGCTCCCATGAGGATGCGTCGCCGCACCTCCTCGCCGAACCCCTTGCGGCGGGTCGCGTCCAGCGCAGCCCACATGCCGTCCGCCTCCTGGTCGGAGTAGCCGTACTTCACGCCGTCGTAGCGGGCCAGGTTCGCGGAGCATTCGGATGGCGCGAGGATGTAGTAGACCGCGAGCGCTGCCCGCGAGGTCGGCAGCGCAACCTCGTCGACAACCGCGCCTTGCGATTCGAGGACGCCGAGCGCGGCCTTCACCGATTCCGCCACAGCCGGGTCGATTCCGTCGCCGAGATACTCCGGTACGACGCCTATGCGCAACCCGCGCACACCGTCCCTCAGCCGTTCCGTGTAGTCCGGTGGCTGTGCGGAGATGCTGGTGGAGTCGAGCGGGTCATGTCCGGCGATGGCGTTGAGCACGACGGCCGCGTCCTCAACGGAGCGGGTCAGCGGGCCGATCTGGTCGAGGGACGATGCGAACGCAACGAGCCCGTAACGCGATACGAGCCCGTACGTCGGCTTGAGCCCGACGATGCCGCAGAGGGCAGCGGGCTGCCGGATGGAGCCGCCGGTGTCGGAGCCGAGCGCGTACGGCGCCAGTCCCGCGGCAACGGCAGCGGCGGGGCCGCCGCTCGAACCACCCGGCACGCGGGAGAGGTTCCACGGGTTGTGCACGGTCTTGAACGCAGAGGTCTCATTGGAGGAACCCATCGCGAACTCGTCCATGTTCCCCTTGCCCAGCAGTGCGCCCCCGGCCTGTGCGAGGCGGATGGTGACCGTAGCGTCGTAGGGAGGCGTGTATCCGTCCAGCATCAGCGATGCGCAGGTCGTGGCGATGCCGCGCGTCGAGAGGTTGTCTTTGAGTTGCATAGGGACGCCCGTGAGGGCACCGGCCTCGCCCTGCGCGATGCGGCGATCGGCCTCAGCGGCCTGTGCGCCTGCGGTCTGGGGAGTAACGGCGAGGTAGGAGCCAACGCACGCGTCTATCCCGGCGATGCGCTCCAGGTGGTACTCCGTGAGCTCCTTGGAGGAAACTTCCTTATCAGCCAGGGCGCGGGCGAGTTGGGTGGCTGTCTTGTAATGCAACTCGGTCATCGGTCAGGACTCGTCCATCACGGCTTGCACGCGGAAGAAGTTCCCCTCGCGCCGTGGCGCATTGGCGAGCACGTCCTCCCGCTCGAGCGGCGGGCGGGGCACGTCGTCGCGCATCACGGTCTGAACCTCCTCCACCGCATGTCCTGTCGGCTCTACGTCGGAGGTATCGATGCGTTGCAGGACGCTCACCTCGTCCAGCAGCTTGGCCATCTCCGTGCGGAGTTGCTCAGCCTCGTCGTCGGTAAGTGCTATGTGACACAGCGCGGCGACCTGCCGCACCTGCTCGATGGAGAGTTCCGGTTCCGGTTGATTGGTCATGGGTTTGGGGGTGCGTGTCCGCGCGATCGTTCGAGAACGTGCCCAGTCTATCAGACGCCGTGAGAGCGGCTCCGCCGCGCAGTGAACATCCGCTTACCCGCAAGCCAATCTGGTTACGATGCTCCCGGGTCGCGCTTAAACTTGTTCCCCAGTCACGGAGGGACGTCTGCTGAGAGGGACGCGCTGATGAAGATATCCCAGATTGCAAACTACAGCCTGCTTGCCGAGGGCGGTCTCCCACCCTTGCAGGCTATGGTGTACGAGGAGTTGATGCGCCGCCCGGACGAGGTGTTCGAGTACCAGGGCGAGGAATTGATCCGAACATTCCCCCGCATGAAGCGTTCCGCGCTCAACTGGTCGCTCTGGCTGCTGGCGAAGACCGGGCACATCGGGAAACTGAGGATACGGGTGGATGGGCGGCTGACTACGGTCTACGGCGCCCACGAGGCGGTGGACGCGCTCAAGGAGCGCATGGGGATCGCGAGCTAACCGGGCGCCAGTGGATCCTGCGAGAGGAGTCCGGGTCCGCTCAGGAACCGGCTGACTGGCTTGCCAGGTCGCGGATCAGCCTGAACGGGAATATCCCGGTCTCGTGCAGGTCGCTGAACAGCAGGCCTACGGCGTAGCGGCCTATCTCCATGTATTCCTCTATCTTCACGTCGGACGGCACGTCGTCCACGCTCACGCGCCGCATGTGGGTTATCTCGTCCACGCACTGGGCGCAGCCGCAGTGGCCCCGCAGGTAGCGGTGCGGGAGTAGGGTCTCCACGCCATCCTTCCAGATGATATGAAGCCCATCCGGCGCGATGTCTATCTGCTGCGGCTCGTACTGCTCTTCCGCCATGGTCCGTTCGATTCTCCTTTGTTGTTGAGGGAGCGGGTCTCGCGCCGAAGTGGCTGGAGTCGCCTTACAATTCCACTTCCCTGCCAACGCCGACATCCAGCGCCTTGCGATAGACGTGCATGCCGACGGTCACGTCCTCCATGGCGAGTCCCTGGGACTCGAAGAGCGTGATCGCCTCCGGCGACGACCTGCCGGCTACCCGCCCGGAGACGACGTCGCGCAGTTCCACCGCATTCTCCCAGCGGAAGGCCCGGCGCTCAGCGGCCCATATCAGCTCACCGCACTCGATCTTCGCGTCCACCAGGTCGTCCACAACGACGATGTCGCTGCGCCGTATCGTCGTTTCGTCTATCTCGCGGCGCATCCAATGATTGCTCCCCGCCGCGTTGACGTGCGTTCCAGGTGCGAGCGAATCGCCGTCGAACACCGGCTCGCGCGAGTTGGTGATGGCGCAGACCACTGCAGCTTGTGAGACTGCCTCGTGCGCTGACTCCGCAGCACGCACGTCGATACCGAGTTCCGCCGACATCCGCTCCGCGAACGCTTCGCGCCGTTCAGGAGTACGGCTGTAGACGACGGCTCGCTCGACGGGGCGCACCGCAGCGACCGCTCCAAGCTGCGTTACCGCCTGGGAGCCGGTTCCGACGATGGCAACGGTGCCGGCGTCCGAGCGCGCCATGTGGCGGGTAGCCACTCCGCTCGCAGCTCCTGTCCGCATCTGCCCGAGTGCGTTGGCCGCGAGCATGGCGAGCGGCGAGCCGTCCTCCGTGCTGAAGAGCAGCACAACCATGCTGCTGGAACCTCGCGTCCCGCTCACGTACGTCTTCAGTCCGGTTGCGCCGGAGTCCCCGGACATCCCTGCCATCACCTGCTGGGCGCCCCGCATGAGCGGCAGCCGGTAACGCGGCATGTTGGACACTGACCCGGCAGCCCATTCGGCGAATGCGGCGTCGAGCACGTCGACGCACTCGTCCATGGGGAGCAGATCACGCACTTCTTGTTCATTGAGCAGCAGCAAAGCCCTGGTCCTCCGTCCGGCCTGTGTCCATGTCCAGGGCCAGTTGGCCTGAGGCTTGAACCGGCCGCAGATTGCTGACGCCGACGCCGATGAGACGGACATTCGTCCGTGGCTCCCAGTTGGCGTCGAGCAGGTGCAGCGCATCCGCCAGTATCGCATCCGCGTGGGCTGTTGCGTTATCCCTGCTGGTGGACCGGGTGATCGTCGTGAAATCGGCAAGGCGGAGCTTGAGGGTAACGGTGCGTCCTACCAATCCGTGTCGCTCCAAAGACCGAGAGACCCGTTCCGCCATCCGCAGGAGTTCGTCCGCCAGCGTCTCACGCACGCTCACGTCTTCTCCGAACGTCTCCTCTGCGCTCACGGATTTCGTTTCCCGCCCTCCCTCCACCGGGGAAGGGTCTTCCCCCTGAGCCCGGCGCTTCAGCGCGGCCCCCCAGGGCCCCAACACCGTTGTCAGCGCCTCTGGAGAAGCAGCCGCGACCTGTCCCAGGGTCTGGAACCCGTGCGCGTTCAGTCGCTCCGTGGAACGGGGGCCGATGCCGGGCAACGAGCGCACGTCCAGGTCTGCCAGGAAGGCCGCTTCCGTTCCTGGCTCCACTACGACGAACCCGCCGGGCTTGCCCGTCTCGCACGCGACCTTGGCGACCGTTTTATTGCTCGCGATGCCTACAGAGCACGGCAGCCCAAGGTCGACGCGGATGCGCCCCTGCATGCGGTGGGCGCGGCCCACGGCCTCCTGCATGTCGCTCGAGACCGGAGTGAGGTCCACGTAGGCCTCGTCTATGGACATCTGCTGGATAACGCCGGACTCACGCTGGAGGATGTCCATGACGAGTCCGGAATACTCGCGGTAGAGGTGGAAGCGCGGCGGTAGGACAGATGCTTCCGGGCAAAGTCGTACGGCGCGAGCCATCGGCATGGCGGAGTGGCAGCCGTATCTCCGTGCTTCGTAGGAAGCTGCTGCGACCACGCCACGAGATGTGGGGCTGCCGCCGATGAGCAGCGGCTTCCCCGCGAGGGACGGTTCCTCCAGGACCTCCACGGAGGCATAGAAGGCATCCAGGTCCAGGAGAGCGATGTAGCGCTGGCCGTCCACGGCGCTCATGGTAGACCCGGTGCCGTGGAAGGGGAACGGACGACTGTCGCCGGGAGGCCGCCGCGATCCCTCTCCAAACGAAAACCACCTCCCGGATTTCTCGCGGGAGATGGCTTGAGTCGGTATCGGGGCTGGAGTCCGTGCTGGCGGCTACTTGCGGACCGACCCCGCGAGGTCAGCGCCCGCCGTGAAGCCGACACGCCGGTGAGCAGGAACGGTGATGCGCTGTCCTGCCTGCGGCCCACGGATTGCCGTGACCTGACGCTCCTTCACCTGGCGGGACTCGAATGAGCCAAACCCGGTGAGGACGACGCGGTCTCCGGCTGCTACGGCTTCCGTGATGCAGTCGAGCACCGCGTTGAGTGCTCTATCTCCATCTGCCCGAGTACTGTTCAACTTCTCAGCCACCCTATACGCCAGGTCTCCCTTCCGTCGCGTTGCCACCCTTTCACACCTCCTCGCACAGAGGCTGGGCAAGGCCTCGATGCTTCTGTGGTGCGGGCAGTATAGCACGGGCAGGGGTTGCTCCAAGCGGTACGGAGCCCATCTATGTGGCCGGTTCTCGACTCCACCACGCATGGAAATGGTGCAGAGGTCCGTGTCCGCCTCCGATGGGAGGAGCGCCCGCTATGGCTGCTGTCACGTACGCCTTCGCCTGAGCGACCGCGTCCTCCACGGTGTTCGCCCTGGCGAGCCCCGCTGCAACTGCCGAAGCGAACGTACAACCTGTCCCGTGTGTGCTGGTCGTCGCGATGCGCCGCGCCGGAAATTCCGTGAATGCACGCCCGTCGAACAACACGTCCACTGCGTCCTCGCCGAAATGCCCTCCCTTCACCACCACGTTACGGCACCCCATGCCGTGGATGGCCTGGGCCGCATCCCGTGCCTCCCCCATCGTCTCCACAGGGCGCCCGCAGAGGACAGCAGCCTCTCCGGCGTTCGGCGTGCAGACGAGCGCGAGGGGCAGCAGCCGGGAGACCAGCGCCGCGACGGCGTCCTCACGGAGTAGCCGGTCACCTCCCTTCGCCACCATCACGGGATCGACGACGAGTTGCCCCACGCCGTGGAATTCCAGCCGCTCCGCCACTGCTTCGATGATTCCCGCACTGGAGAGCATCCCTGTCTTCACCGCATCCATGCCGAGGTCGGTGGCCACAGCGTCGATCTGGGCCCGGACCACGTCCACCGGAACTTCGTGGATAGCGGTAACTCCCAGCGTGTTCTGCGCCGTCACTGCGGTGAGCGCACTCGCGCCGTACACCTCGAACGCGGCGAAAGTCTTGAGGTCGGCCTGGATGCCCGCACCGCCGCCTGAGTCCGAGCCCGCGACCGTCAGGGCGATGGGGGTACGCTCCTCGTTCATACCGGCCACGCCTCTTCGTTCCATGCCATCTCCCAGAAGAGGTACTCATAACGCGAACTGGTGACGAACGTTTCCTCTATCCGGGCCAGTGCGCTACCCGGCAGGCCGTCGGCGATGCTGTCGAGCAGGCCACGGCACCATGCCGCCAGTTCGGCGAATTCAGACGAGGCGTACATGTCGACCCACGCGGCGTAGCGAGAGTCTGACGGACGCTCCTGCGCAGCGAGCCGCTGTCCGACCTCGGAGAACCCCCACATGCACGGCAGCAGCGCACCGACGACTTCCGCGAAACTTCCCGTCGCCGCCGTGCGCACGAGGAAGTCCGTGTAGGCCCGGCACGTGGGAGACAACTCCTCCCGTTCCAACTCGTCCTCACCGATGCCGAACTCCGCCGCGTAGGAGCGGTGCATCGACATCTCCACGTTAAGTGTTTCGTTCGTCAGCTCTGCGAACTTCGTCATCGCATCCAGGTTGGGCGCGCGCGCCGATGCCGTCGCGAGCATCCGCGCATACTCGATGAGGAAGCGGTAGTCCTGCCGCACCCAATACCGGAAACGGTTGAGGTCCAGGCTGCCGTCGCCGATGCCTCGGATGAACGGATGCTCGTGCTGCGCCTCCCATACGTCCGAGGCTGCGGCCCTCAAACGAGCGCTGAACGGCTCAGCCACGACGCTCCTCGCGCATACAGTGTCCGTCCCGCCGGTTCATACACCGCTCTCCAATGGACGTATCTCGTCCGCCAGCGCCTCGAGGTTGAACTCCCTGGCGTTTCGACGTCGGGCCGCCAGTATGAACAACCCTGTGACGCCAGACGAAACGGCGACCGCCAGCAGGAAGCTCGCCAGCAGGTTCCCGGACGCCAGGATGTGCCACACGTTCGTAAGCCCGTCCCACGTCCACCACCCGGAGAGGGTCCTGGTGGGGAAGAACAGCGCTCCTACGCCGATGCCGGCTACCGCTCCAACCGCTGCCCCCGTGCCGCTCAGGCGCCGGCTCCACATGCCCGCGAACACCGGCACCATGGCCCCGGCGCATACCAGGTCCGCTATCAGGAACAGGTAGAGCACGCTGTCGAACGCGAAACCGACCACGGCTGCGGGAATGATGAGGAGCGCGGTGATGAGCCGCGTGGAGCCGAGCAGTCCGCGGCCTCCTCGGATGCGTGAGAGGTTTGTGGTGAAGACGCTTGCCATACCGTTGAGAAGCGTGTCCATGCTGCTCATCACGAGCATGAGTGCGAGCGCCAAGAGTATGACGAGCGCCCAGCCCGGCAGCACTTCCAGCGCCAGCGTGAAGAGCGCGATGGAGGCGGGGTGGTCGTCGTTCACCAGTCCGCCGCTGACAGCCCAGAAGCCGAACAACCCCGCAGCGACGATCAGCGGGACGACGATAGCGCCTGCCGTGAGGAACCCGCGCCGGATGTCGTCGTCCGTCCTTGCCGCGTACACGCGCTGCCAGAGCCCCTGGTGGAACAGGTTGGCCGCGAGGATGGCGATCACGAGAGTGAGGCCGAATTCGATACCGTGTAGTTGGGTGACGTCGAGCAGTGCGGCGTTCTCCTCTCGCACGGTATCGAAGGCCTTGGTCCAGCCTCCGAAGTGAGCAAACACGGCGACGAGGACGGCGAGGAGCAAGGGGATGATGACCGCGAACTGGATGTTGTCGGTGAAGATGGAAGCCCTGAGGCCGCCGTAGACGGTGTACGCAAGCGTTGCCGCACCGACCAGAACGAGCGTCAGCAGCAGCGGCGCGTCGGCGACCGCGCCCACCGCACGTGCGATCGCGCCCATTTCGGCTGCAAGGAACGTGAACATGTAGAGGAGGATGATGAGTAACGTGAGCACGTACATCGCGCGGCCGTACCGCTGCCAGACGAACTCGCTGAGCGAGTGGCCGTTGGGCGCCAGCTTGCGCATCCTCGGACCGACGATCGTGAAAGCCACTATGGGCGCGGCCTGGCCGATGCCGTAGCCGATGAGCGCGGCCATACCTGCCCAGGTCGCCGCTTCTGCGGGACTGAACAGGATCCACGCTCCCAGCAGGGAGGCGGTCATCGTCGCCATCGCAGTCGCGCCCCCTATGGAGCCGCGGGCGGATACGAAGTCCTCTATGTTCTGCCGCCGCGTTCTGGCGTAGGCGATACCCACGGCGGACATGGCGGCCATCGTGATGATTGCCGCTGCGAGTGCCCAGGTTTCGGTCGACATGCGCCTCCTCCTGCAAAGCGAAGGGCCGCTCACGGGAGGAGCGGCCCTTTCGCGGCATCCGCGGGTTGCATCGCTCTTCCTACGCTGGCATGACCCAGGTCAGGTTCTAGGGTCGCCCGGTGTGGGCCTCTCAGCCGGGCATGAAGTCCGGCTCCCCTGAACGTTCGCTATTTGACTGCGCGTCATGGTATAACCGCCCCATCGAGCGGGTCAAACAGGCGCGGTTGAGCATGCATCCGCCGAAAGTTGGATGAGAGGGTGCTGGAAAAACTATGGCGGAACGCGGATGATGTACTATAATGCCGTCCAAAGCCAGACCGGCTTCCGGCTTGGCGAAGGATATGATATGCATTAGGTGTGTCCGGAAGGCATCGTCCGGCCATGCCTTGATGCGTAAAGAGTTACCGGACTAACAGGAGGCGGGATGTTCATACGCCGAAAGCTCTCCATCAGCGTAGCCTTGGTGCTGGCGCTGACCCTGCTCATGTCCCTTAGCGCCAGCGCGAGGGAGCCTGCCCTTGACGGCAGCGCCAACTTCCGCGACGCCAATGCGGCAAGCGACAGCCTGGTCATCGATTTCGCAGGTGCGGCCACGCTCTCCCACGGGTCTACGTATGAGGGCTGGCTCATTGACGCCGACGACAACAAGATCAGCACCGGTCGGCTCGGGCGAGGACCCTTCCTCCAGGGCGAGTACGTCTCCCCCAGCGGTGCGGACCTCCTCGCGCGCTACAGCACTTTTGTCATTACCGTTGAGCCGCTTGAAGACGCCGACCCCGGCCCCTCCGGCATCATCTCTTACGGCGCGGCAACCTCTGGCGCAGTCCTCTCGCACGTAAGTCGGCTCGTGGGTGAGAGCGGAGCAGCCACGGCGCTGCGCGACCAGGCTGCAGCCGCCCTCGCATACGCCGAGGCGGCCTACGAGGCTGAGTCGCTCGCCGACACCCAGACGAATGCTGCCATGGCAGGGGGTATGGTGGACGGCATCGTTGCCCAGGCCAGGGAATCGTCTGCTGTGGCCGGCGACCTGCTCTTCTCCGGCGCCCATCGCGATGACGAGAACATCGAAAACACCGCGAACGGCCTTATCGACGCAACGAATAACGTGGTGAGGCTCGCGGGCGAGATGCGCGACGCGGCTGCCAGCGTGGAAGCCGCTGCTTCCAGCGACGTTGCCACCAAGGTTGAGACTGAGAACCTCTACCTCTGGGCGAACCGCCTGTACAACGGCACAGTGGAGGACAGCGAAGCGTCAGGCGACCCCAGCAGTGCTGGCGCGCTTGCCGTCTACGAGACGGCGCAGGACCTCGGCGAGTTCCGCCCGGGCGTCGGCGCTCCGCCTGCCACCGGCGACTCGCTGGTGTCAACGGTCGCGCTGCTGGCCCTGGCGCTGGGTGCAGCGTTCATCCTCAGCGGTGGGCTCATGGTATTCCGCACACGCCGCCGGGCGTTCGCCTAACCGCGAGACCCGTACAGCGATACGAACGGCGAAGGCCCCGCTCGCATGAGCGGGGCCTTTCCTTTGGCCGACGGTTCGGGTGTCCCTTGATACGTTGCTCAGCGTGAGCTCTGATCGAGCCCCAGTGTCTCCCTCAGCTCCCGCCACTCGCGAGGCGACATCTCGAGCTGGGACTCGTCCACCTCCTCACCCGCGAGCATCTGCTTCACGGCTGCCAGCCCTTCTGCGCTCAGGCGCGCCCCGCCGGTCCGGTAGCGGCGGAAGGCGTTCGCCGTCAGGGGCGCCCAGCGCTCCACGATGTCGAGGATCACGCGGGCGTATTCCTGTATCTCCCACTGTGCGTGGGGGTCGGCGCGGAGCGCCAGGAAATGCAGCAGGTTGTGCAGGTCTGTCTTCCAGTACCACTGGGTGTACGTGCTCAGCGGCAGACCGATGCGCGCGAGTTCTCGTGCGAACCCGGCTTCGAGGAGGCTGTCGTACTGGTCGAATGAACGCTGAGCGTCTCCCGCCATGGACTCCTGGACCCGCTGTGTCTCTGCGTGGGCTGCCCGGGCCTGCTGCGCTTCGGTGGACCGCTCCCTGGCTGTCCTTCTTCTGGGGCTCGGCTGTGGTGTGGCTTGTGCCGTGGGAGCTGTACCCAGCGTGAGCTGCTCGCCTGCGCTTACCTGCCCACGCCCCTGGTTGTTCGTGGAGGACTGGATCGCCAGCTGCTCGCCCTGGGGGATATAGAACTCCCTGTCGAGGACGGAGTAGCGTGCCGAGTATTCGTTCACGTTCGCCATGCGGTGCCGTATCCACTGCCGCGCCACGAAGATGGGCAGCTTCACGTGCAGCTTGATCTCGCACATCTCGAACGGCGACGTGTGGGCGTTCCGCATCAGGTAGTTGATGAGCCCTTGATCGTCGCGCGTCCGCTTCGTTCCGCGTCCGTAGGAGACGCGCGCTGCCTGCACGATGGCCGCATCGTCGCCCATGTAGTCCACTACACGTACGAATCCATGGTCCAGCACCTCCAGCGGTTGGTAGAGGATCTCTTCGACTGCCGGCACCGTGGCACGGCGTGTCTGATGCTGCTCTTCGCGAAGCGCATCGATCTCGGCCTGCTGTTCGGGGGTGATGGGCATCTTCGTTGGCGTGCGGCGTTGCCCGCTAAGGAATGTTACACGCAGCGCAGCCGGTATGGGACTCCGGCAAGCGAACGGCCCGCGAATCGCTGACTCGCGGGCCGTGGTTGTGCCGGGGTTGCGTTGTGTACTACATCATGCGCTGCACGATGCGGTCGGCCTGCTCCTCGGTGAGTCCGCCGGTGCGCTTGGCAACAGGGCCGTCGCGCAGGACGGGTTCCAGCGCCGTAAGCGATTCCTTCTCGCCTTGCAGGTGGTAGAACTTGCCGATGTAGATCTCATCGCCCCAGACCATCGCCTTCTCACAGGCAGCGGCCCAGCTTGTGACATCGTGGTCCTCGTCCTCCAGCTTCTTGATGCGCTCCTTGAAGAAGTTGTGGGTGTTGTCGAGGTTGAAGGTGACGCACGGGCTGAATATGTCGATAAGGGAGAACCCCTGGTGCTCGATGCCTCCCTTGATGAGCTCCGTCAGGTGCCTCACGTCGCCGGAGTAACCCCTTGCGACGTAGGTCGCGCCATTCATGATGGCCGAGGTGAGAGGGTTGATGGGGTATTCCACACTGCCGAACGGGGTGCTCTTTGTCTTCTGCCCCACCCTGCTGGTTGGGGACACCTGACCCGTGGTGAGGCCGTATATCTGGTTGTTCATCACGACGTAGGTGAGGTCCACGTTACGGCGGGCGGTGTGGGTGAAATGGTTTCCCCCGATGCCGTAGCCGTCGCCGTCGCCGCCGGTAGCGATGACAGTGAGGTCGTGATTGGCCATCTTCACCCCCGTGGCGAACGCGAGCGAGCGCCCGTGGAGGGTGTGCATGCCGTAGGTGTTGATGTAGCCCGGCAGGTTGGACGAACAACCGATGCCGCTGACCGTCACTATCTCGTGCGGACGGAGGCCGAGTTCGGCAGCTGCGCGCTGCAGGCTGTTCAGAACACCGAAGTCGCCGCAGCCCGGGCACCAGTCGGGGTCGATCTTGCCCTTGAAGTCACGTGCTGTCAGTTGAATCGTGGTCATGATGTTTTTCTCCTTGGCTAGACGATGACTTCCTGGTAGGGGACGAA
>JAPOOH010000126.1 GCA_026713505.1 Chloroflexota bacterium
CCCCCTGCCGTATCCGCGTCGGCGACCCCGTCGACAGGTCCGCGTATACCGAACCCGGCTGCAGCCCCAGCACGATCCCCTGCGGCCCCAGGGCAACCTCCTCAACCTCTGCAGGCCCCGGGAGCGACGTCAGCACCACCGGCGCCTGCCGCGCGACCTCCACCGGCGTCGCGGCCCACGTCGCGCCCATCTCCCGGTGCGGCGCCGTCTTCGCCTCGTCGATGTCGTTGACGATCAGCTCGTGTCCCGCCTTGATCAGGTTCCGGGCCATGGGTCCGCCCATGTTTCCAAGGCCGATGAATCCGATGCGCATGATTCCTCCCCTTCTCCGCCCTGACGGCGGACGCCGCCGCGCAGTCTAGGCCGCGCCCTCCTGAGGGTCAACGCGCGTTACGGCATGGGGAGTCCAGCGGGGCGTGCTCCTCTGCGTGGCCCTGCTTGCTATCGTGCGACACCCGCCCCTTACGCGGTCGCCCCCGCGTCCGCTACGCTGGTTGCATGACCGGCGCACGAGCAGCACCCATAGACCGCGTCTATAGCTCGCGGGCGCAGCTATACACAGGGCCTATGGCTCCCGGCGCGAAACTCTGTTTTCGTTGAGCGCCTTGGTCCCTTGGTCGCGGGAAGCAGGCCCCGGCCTTGCAAACGCCCCCGACCAAGGCGACCAAGACGCTCAGATGGAGCTTTGGGTTTACTCGTAAGTGACGACCAAGGGGTTCAGGTTTCGAGGCTGGTTGAACTCCTTGATCAGGCCGGTTGCCCGGAGCGCCCGCCGCGAATAGCATGGCCGGGTTCGTGAGATTTCGAAGGAGCGGAGCAAGGAACATGGCAGAGAACATCAGGGTAGGCATCATCGGCGGCAACGTGAACGGCTGGGCGGGGCGCGCCCACATGCCCGCGATGGCCGCGGGAATCCCGGGCGTCGAGCTCATCGCCGTCTCCACCACGAGGCAGGAGTCGGCGGACGAGGCCGCCGCGAAGTTCGGAGCGAAATACGCCTACGACAACCACCGCAACCTCCTCGCGAACCCGGAGGTCGACGTCGCGGCCGTTGTCGTCAAGCTCCCTACCCACTACGAGCTGACGAAGGATGTCATCGCCGCGGGCAAGCACGTCTACACCGAGTGGCCGCTCGGCACCACCATGGCCCAGGCCGAGGAGATGACCGACCTCGCTGCCGCTGCGGGCGTCCGCACCTGCGTCGGGCTCCAGGCTCGACACTCCGCCCAGTACCGGGAGATACGACGGCTCATCGATAGCGGCGCGATTGGCGACGTGCTCACCGCAAGCGTCACGCAGTTCGCCAGTGGCGCCCTCGCACGGCCGTCGGCGCGCATCTGGATGCGGGACGGCGAAGCCCACGCCAACACCCTCACCATCACTTTCGGCCACGCGATAGACGGCCTCCTCTCCATGCTCGGCCCCGCTCGCAGTATCGCCTCCGCCGTCAGCACGCAGACCAGGGAGTGGACCGCCTCCGACACCGGCGAGAGGTTCTCCGTCGATTCGCCGGACACCGTCCTCGTGAGCGGTGCGCTGGCGAGCGGCGCGGCCTTCTCGATGCACGTCGCCTCCGTCGCCGCGGTCGGGACCGGACACAGCGTGCAGATACACGGCTCACGCGGCACGATAACGCTGGACTCCCCCAGTTCCACGCACACCAGCCCGGGCGAACTGCGCGTGGCACTGGAAGGCGAGACCGCGCTCCGCACCGTCGTCCCTCCGCAGGACGAGTGGGTCACCGCCACCGGGATCGAGGGCGGGTCCGTGAACATCGGCAAGCTCTGGGCCTCCTACGCCGACGCCATCCTCAACGACCGCGAGTTCCACCCGGACTTCGCCGACGCCGTCCACCACCACCGCCTCATGGACGCCGTCCAGCGCGCATCCGACACCGGCCGCATGCAGGAGGTCTGATCTCCGTCGTTCCGTGAAGCCGGGACCCGGCAGGTGTCGTGGGCGAAGGGGGGATCTGTCCTCTTCACTCCGCAGCCTTGGCCTGTTCCCAGAGCTGCAGCTTGGTGTCAGTGGGCATCTCGGCGAGGGTACGGCCGTCGCGTCGCGCGGACTCCTCGACGCGTTGGAAGCGGGCCGTGAAGCGGTCATTCGCGCCTCGAAGGGCCTGTTCCGCGTCTATATCCATGCGGTGGGCCGCACCGACAAGCGCAAGGAGCAGGTCGCCGAACTCTTCTTCGCGGCGCGCGGAAGTCTCGCTGGCGCGCAGCTCGGCGGCCTCCTCGGCCACCTTGTCGAAAACCGTGTCCGGGTCGTCCCAGTCGAACCCGGCCCTGCGGGCGCGGCTGAGGACGGAGTGGGCGTAGGCGAGCGCCGGCATGGCCCGGGACACGCCCGCGAGCATGGACCGGTCACCCTCTCCCTTCCTCGCACGCTCCTCGGCCTTGAGGCGCTCCCATTGCCCGGTGACCTCGGTTGGAGTGCTGGCCGCGGCGTCTTCGAAGACGTGCGGGTGACGCCGCACGAGCTTCTCGTTGAGCTGGGCAGCGACGTCGTCCATGCTGAAGGTTCCCTCGTCCGTGCCGATCTGCGCGTGGAAGATCACGTGCAGCAGGAGGTCGCCCAACTCCTCGACGAGCGCCGCGCGCTCGCCTGAGGCCATGGCGTCGAGGGCCTCGTAGGTCTCTTCGAGCAGCGAGCCCCGCAGCGAAGCGTGGGTCTGTTCGAGGTCCCACGGACACCCGGAGACGGGGTCGCGCAGGCGGCTCATCGTTTCCAGGAGCGTGTCGAACGTATCAGACAAGGGAAACTCCGCACAGCAGGTGCGCGGATTATAGCGGAGCGAGGCGGGATAGAATCGGACAATGGGCCATATTCTCAAAGACCCGTGGCGCATCGCGGGATGGGTCGCTGCCGTGGCGCTGGGGCTGCTGTTGGTGACGACGACCGTTCGGTGCGCGGCAGGCAGCCTGCCGCTGTACGAGGCGCTGTTCGAGCGACACTCCGTGTCCGAGCGGACCGGCATCACGCCGGAAGGGCTGACGCACGTGGGCCGGGAGGTGCAGGCGTACTTCGCGAGCGGCAGCGACGACCCGCTGTCGGTTACGGTGGATATCTACGGTGTGCCGCGCACGTTGTTCAACGAGAACGAGGTTTCGCACATGGCGGACGTGAAGGCGCTCTTCCTCCGCGTCTACCGGGTGCAGGCGATATCGGCGGTGCTGTTTATAGCGCTGACCCTGCTGGCGGCCTGGCGCTTGCGGAGAGAGGCGTTCATCGTGGTCGCGTCGTGGCTCCGG
Source organism: Chloroflexota bacterium (assembly GCA_026713505.1). GTDB lineage: Bacteria > Chloroflexota > Dehalococcoidia > Lucifugimonadales > Australimonadaceae > Bin16. The sequence goes on from JAPOOH010000126.1 coordinate 3,255, forward strand.
AGAGGCGCCGCACTGACAACGGCGGTCATCCTCGTCCTGGGACTGCTGAGCGTCGTGGCGTTCCGGCAGGTGTTCATCGTGTTCCACTACATCGGGTTCCCGCAGGGGAACTGGGTGTTCGACCCGCGCTCCGAGTACTTGGTACAGGTGTTCCCGTTCGGTTTCTGGCGGGACATCACGCTGCTCATCGGCGCCTTCATCCTGCTGGGGGCAGCGGTGCTGTGGTGGGTGGGCAGCGCGTTACGGAGGTACGGCAGCCCGGGCAGGCGCGGGGGGGAGCATGAGTGAGGGCATCGCACGGGTGCGCATCTACCCGAACGAGTTAGAGGCACGCCTCGCGGAAGGCATACTGCAGGACGCGGGGATCAGGTCAGTGGTGCGCGCAGAATTCGGCGGGTACGGGATGTGGGGGCACAACCAGTTCACTGCCCACGGGTTGTGGGTAATGGAAACGCAACTGGAGGACGCTCGGGCGCTGCTGGAAGGAGACTGCTAACCGCAGCCGCACGAGCCTCCGCAGCACGCGCTGTTGAGCGGGCCGACCGGCGAGGGGCCTGCGCCAGCGCCGACGGCGACGGCGGCAGCAAAAAGCGAGAGGACCCTCTTAGACTCCTCGCCGCAGTCCGGACAGTCACTCACGTGGGCTGCAGACATGGGCTGCAGCCGCTCGAAGCGCGAGTCGCAGGCGTTACAAACGTACTCGTACAGGGGCATAGCTCCCTCCTGGCCAACGACGCCATGGTACACCATGCCTCTGCAGCCTGCGAGATTCAGCCAGCGCGGGATGAAGCCGGTCGCCGGGATCAGCCGCGGAAGCGGTAGCCGACGTTCCAAACGGTGTCTATGAAGGTATGCGCGGCATCCTCGATCTTGCTGCGGAGACGGCGGATGTGGACATCCACGGTTCGGGTGCCGCCGAAGTATTGGTAGCCCCAGACCTGCTCCAGTAGCGTCTCGCGACTGTAGACGCGGCCGGGGTTCGCGGCCATCAGCTTGAGGAGTTCGTACTCCTTGAAGGCGAGAACGACCGGTTTACCCGCGAGGAAGACGTCGTAGCGATTGGGATTGATGACGAGGTCGCCGACGCGGATGACGCCGGGTTCGTCCGGCGGGGCCTTGCGCTCCAACTGCTTGTTGATACGGAGCGCGAGTTCCCCAGTCTCCCAGGGCGCGACGATGAAGTCATCCGTGGCGATGCTCAGCTTTGGTGCCTGGAGGTGGCTGCCCGACAGCACGGCGATCACAGGACGGGGGCTTTTGCCATACGTCGCGGCGAGCGACTCGGCACGATAGCGGTCAGCATCCACGAGGTCGAGGACGAAAGCGTGCGGGTCTGTCACCTCGTCCGCGGCGCCAAACTGCACGCCCTCGCGGTCAAGGCTCTCGATGAGCTCCGAGCTCGGTGTCCGGGCGTCGTACAGAATGCCGATGGTGAGCTCGGCACGCCAGGCGGCGGCATGGCCGCGGAATGGACTCGCGTCTACCACCAGACCTTGCCCTCCACTTTCTCCCGCAGGTGAGCCGGGTCCTCCTCCGTCCAGAGGCCGGTGCTGAGGTATTTCCAGCCGCCGTCCGCGAACAGGCAGACGATGTTCGCTTCCGACACGCGGGCAGCGATCCGTTCGGCTGCAGCGAGCACGGCGCCTGACGACACACCCGCAAAGACGCCCTCCTTGTGCAGCAACTCGGCCGTCTTCCGGAAGCTCTCTTCGCCACTGACCATGATGCGTCCGTCCAGCAGGGAGAGGTCCAGTATGGGCGGGACGAAGCCCTCCTCCAGGCTGCGGAGTCCCTGGATTCGGTCGTCGATCTCCGGGGCGGCAGCAACGACCTCCACGCCAGGGTTGTACTCCTTGAGTCGGCGTCCGACCCCCATGAGGGTGCCGCCTGTGCCAAGCCCCGCGACGAAATGGGTCACTTCCGGCAGGTCCCGGATGATCTCGGGGGCCGTTGTGTCGTAGTGTGCCTGTGGGTTCGCGGCGTTGCCATACTGGTAGAGCATGCAGTAGCGCTCGTCCTCCGCGGCCATCTGCTGCGCCAGGGCGATGGACCCGTTGGAGCCGCCTTCTCCAGGAGAGTAGACAATCTCGGCGCCGTACGCGGCGAGGAGCTGGCTGCGCTCGTGGCTGACGTTGTCCGGCATGACGGCGGTGAAGCGGTAGCCGAGCCGGTGCGTCACCATGGCAAGGGAGATACCGGTATTGCCGCTGGTGGGCTCCAACAGGATTCTGTCTTGCGACAGGATGCGGTCGTCCAGGGCGGCCTGCACCATGGAGCGAGCGATCCTGTCCTTCACTGACCCCGTTGGGTTGTTGCCCTCCAGCTTCGCGAATATGCGAACGGAAGGCTCAGGGCTGAAGGTCGGCAGCTCGACGAGGGGTGTGTTGCCTATGGCATCGATAAGGTTGGCGCTGCGCATAGCCGTGTGCGGTCTCCCCTGCAGGCGCGCGCCTGACTAGTGGGTCGCTGCAACGCCCTCCTGGTCAGGCGCCGGGGCGAGGCCACAGAACACCTCGTAGTCGATGAGCTCGGTCACCGTGGGGTTGTCGCCGCAGAGCGGGCACGCGGGGTTGCGGCGCGCACGGACGACGCGGAACTCCATGTTGAGCGCGTCCACCAGCAGCAGGCGTCCGGTGAGCGTCTCGCCGACTCCCAGGATGAGCTTGACCGTTTCCGTGGCCTGGATGCTGCCGATGGTTCCGGTGAGCGCGCCAAGGACTCCGGCCTCGGCACAGTTGGGAACGAGCCCGGGGGGCGGCGGCTCCGGGAAGAGGCAGCGGTAGCAGCCCTTTCCTGGTTCGTAGACGGAGACCTGGCCGTCGAAGATGAGGATGCTGCCGTCCACGATGGGCGTGCCGCTGAGGTACGCTGCGTCGTTCACCAGATAGCGTGTCGCGAAGTTGTCTGCGCCGTTCACGACGATGTCGTATTGCGCTATCAGGTCCATAGCGTTCTCCGAGTTGATGGGAAACTCGTGGGCAACGACTTCGACCTCCGGGTTGTAGCGGTTGAGCGTCTGGATGGCCGACTCTACCTTGGGCATGCCAACCGTCTCACTGTTATGCAGGACCTGACGCTGGAGGTTGCTGAGGTCCACCACGTCGAAGTCGACGAGTCCGATGGTGCCTACACCCGCGAGGGCAAGGTAGAGCGCAACCGGGCCCCCGAGCCCGCCTGCTCCAACGACCAACACCTTGGCGTCCATCAGCTTCCGCTGCCCGCGGCTCCCGATCTGCGGCATGATGATGTGCCTGCTGTAACGCTTGACCTGCTCAGGTGTGAGCTGGGGGGCAATAGTGGTCATCTCTCCTCCTCTTGTCGCAGCACGCTCTGCGGAACGTGGGGATTGCCGGCGTTGTGGGTGCGCCCTGTCTAGGATACGAAGGTCAGCGGCGCCGCGGTGCGGGCCTGCTGGCGCTGAGCAAGGTCGGCGATGGTCGTTGTGGTCAGGACGGCGTGGATAGCGTCCTCGACGTCCCGCCAGATGTCGCGCTGGGCGCAACAGCCTGACAGCGCACATTCGTTCGCGTCGTCGATACATTCCAGCGGAGGGTTGCGTCCGTCAAGCGTAACGACGACCTCGTCAAGGGTGATGTCGGACGCCGCGCGCGCGAGGACGTGGCCTCCCTGTGGGCCTCGGCGGCTCGTGATGAGCCCGAACTTGTTGAGCGTGGTCAGCACCTGGTCCAGATACGGTTCGGGTATGCCCTGACGTCCTGCTATGTCCGCCGTACGCACAGGGCGATGGCCGTCAGGCTGTCCAGCGAGGTCCACCAGCGCCCTCACTCCGTAGTCCACCTTCATCGGGATACGCATGGCCGTCCCTCGTGCAGGCGTCCCGCCTTAACGACGAAATGATACCGTCCCTGCGGGATAAAGTCCACTGAGAGAGTCGACAATTGCTCTGCGCAGGCCGGGCGGCCCACCGCCAGTGGCGGGCCGCGGCGCCTTCTGCTATCATTCTGCATCAGCCCCGTTGTCATGCGACGGGGCACGTTTATGGAAGGGCGTATCATGGACGAAGTACGGCTAGCGGCGGAGCAGCGCGTAGCGCTCGGGAAGAAGGTCAAGGCGCTCCGGCGCTCTGGCATCACCCCCATCCACGTCTACGGTCCGGGCGGCCCCTCGCTGTCGCTGCAGTCCGACACGTACGACCTCGTACATGCGCTTGGCGTCGTCGGGCAGACGAGCCCGCTGACCGTGCAGGCCGGCGGAGAAGAGCACTTCGTAATGGTGCAGCACGTACAGCGTCACCCGGTCAGCGAGCGGCTGCTGCACGTAGACCTCCTGCGTGTATCGCGGACGGAGCGCATCCACGCGTCGGTGCCGCTCCATTTCGAAGGCGAAGCCACCGGCGCGCGTGCTTCGAACGCGATGCTCTCCGAGGACCTCCATGAGATTGAGGTGCAGGGGATTCCGACCGACATCCCTCACTCAGTGACGGTAGACCTCTCCGCGCTCAGTGAGCCTCACTCCGTGATTCACGCAGGCGACCTTCAGCTTCCTTCCGGCATTACCATGGTCACTGACCCCGGCGCTTATGTGGCGCGCGTCATCTCGCACGAGGCTACGCTGGAGGAAGAGGAAGCTGAGGCCCCAGCGGAAGCCCCCGGGAGCGGCGAGGGCGGGTCCACATCCGGCGAGGAAGAAGCTTCCGGGTAGAGTGCGTTCCACTCGCGTCAGGTCGCGAGGCGCGCGCCTGCGAAGTCCGGACGTCCCCGGAGAAACTCCCCTATTCCCATCTCTGGGCGGCCTTCCATCTTCACCCGGAGGAGCCGCAACGAACTCTGTCCCGTGCCGACGAGCACAGCATCGCCGCGCACTCCCACCTCGCCGCCGGACAGCTGTTCCTCCTCCGAGTCTACGGCTGCCTCAGTTATCGCCACGCGCCTGCCCTCCCACACCGCCGCCGTGCCGGGCCAGGGATCGTAGGCGCGCACTTTGCGCTCGATGAGGAGCGCCGGCTCGCTCCAGTCGATCAGGCCCTCGGCCTTGGTCATGCGCGGCGTATAGGTCACACCCTGATCGGGCTGAGGCACGGGCACGACGTCGGTGGCCACGTAGCCCGGGAGCACCTCCGCAAGCAACTGCCCCCCGAGTGCGAAGAGCCAGTCCGTCAGAGGGCCGGTCCGTTCGTCGCCGCGAAGCAGGATGCCACGCGACGCCAGCGTTGGGCCGGTGTCCAGCCCTTCGTCCATCTTCATCACTGTCACTCCGGTCTCCGTATCGCCCTCCAGGATCGCTCCAGCGACGGGTGCTGCGCCGCGGTGACGGGGAAGCAGGGAAGGGTGAACGTTCACCGCGCCATGCTTCGGCTCAAAGAGAAAGGCTGCAGGCAGGAGGAGCCCGTACGCCGCAACGACGACCAGGTCCGCGCGCAAGGAGCGGAATCGCTCCTGCTCCTCCGGAGGCGACAGGCGGGGCGGCGTCAGCACCGGGATCCCCAGCTGGTCCGCCTTGCTGTGCACCGGGGATGGCGCCAACCGACGTCCACGCCCTTCCGGCTTGTCCGCGGCCGTGTAGACACCCACCACCGACCAGCCATTGGCGGCAGCAACCTCGGCAGTGGCATCAAGCACACCTGCGGCGGGTTTGGGGGATCCCATGAAGACGATGCGAACCGGTGCCATAGGAGTGATGTTAGCAGCCAACAAGGCCGTGGCGGGCTGTTCAGCGGGCGCTAGGCCATGACGGCGCGGCAAGGTCGACGGAGCTTTTGCAAGCGAGATTGCAATGGGAATCCCGTTGATTTTGGCGGATGGGCACTGCGCTGCCGACTGCTACTTTGGTAGCCACGCACCGACGGCGCTCCCGCTCTCTGTCTTCAAGAGCCTCGCAGTCCACCCGCCGGTTTCGCATATCGCCAGCCCCAGCAAGGACCGCCGCTCTTGACGGATAGTTTAGCACGCCGCCTTTGGGAAGCCGCTCTCGGCAGACTGCAACTGCAGACGCCGAAGGCGACCTTCGACACGTGGCTCGCCGGCACGAACGGCGAGCTCCTGGCAGACGACGTTCTCACCGTCTCCGCCCCGACAGCCTTTGCGGTCGCATGGCTTGAGGGCAGGATGCAGAGTCTCGCAGACGCTACTGCGTCTGCCATCGCAGCCCGGCCCGTCAGTGTGCGGTTCGCGTTACGGGGCCTCAGCCCTGCGGAAGGATCCGGCTCGACTCCTGCAGCAACGTCTTCCCAGGAGCAACCTCCCAACGCCACGCTCTCCCCAACGGCGACGTTCGACGCCTTCATCCCCTTGGCAGAGAACCAACTCGCCCACGCCGCAGCGTTGGCCGTGGCCCGGGCTCCCGGGTCGGCCTATAACCCGCTCTTCATCTACGGCGGCTTCGGGCTGGGGAAGACTCACCTCCTGCACGCCATCGGGCATCATGCGCACAGCATGGGGTTGTCCGTCGACTACATCACCGCCGAAGACCTCACCAACGCCTACCTCACGGCGATGCGCGAGAAACGCACCAAGGCTTACCGCGAGCACTTCTGGACTGTGGACCTCCTGTTGCTGGACGACGTCCACACCTTTGAAGGCAAGAGCAAGCGTGTCCAGGAAGGCCTGCTGCACACTCTCGACGCGCTACGCAGCCGCGGCAGCCAGATCGTCTTGGCCAGTGATCGCCCCGCTCTCACTGTCGCCGTTGAGAAGCGGTTGCAGTCGCGTCTCGCGGCGGGGCTGCAGGCGGATCTCACTTCCCCTGCTCTCGACTCACGGACTGCACTGCTTGCAGCATTCGCCGAACAGGTCGGCGTTACTCTTGAAGGGAGCGTCGCATCGTTCCTCGCAGAGCGACTCGAGGGCGACGGCCACGTTCTCAAGGGTGCACTCACGCGGCTCCTAGCCCTCGCTGACCTCACCGGCAGCGCCGTTACGCCACAACTTGCGCGGCAGGCCCTCGCCGGCCTGTTTTCCACGGCAGGCCCACAACTTTCCCCCGAATCTATCCTGACCGCAGTTGCCCAACACTACCACCAGCCCGTCTCTGTCCTGGAAGGACCTCGCAGGGATCGCGATGCCTCCCACGCACGCCAGGTCGCCATGCACCTCCTCCATACCCTCTTAGGCCTCTCAGCTGAGGAGATCGGAGCACAACTTGGCAGAAGAGAGCGCACAACCATTCTGTACGGACTGCGTCGGACAGCCGATCGGCTGTCGCACGACACCGCCTTCTCCACGACCGTAAGCACCATTCGGGCCAGCCTCCTCACCGACGGCGTCCCACAAAAGCTTTCCACATCGGCTTAGGCTGGCCACCAAGCCAGTGCAGGCAAGCTTTCCCCACTGTCTCTCCCCTCACAGGCACCTCTCCACCGGCGACGTTACACCTATCTCTTATACTGAATACAGCAATGCTTGATAAGAAGAAGTTAACCGTAGTTGCAGGGAACGGGGGAAATGGAGCGGTTTCGTTTCTCCGGGAGAAGTTTCGCCCTCGAGGTGGCCCTGATGGGGGTGACGGTGGCGAGGGTGGTTCCGTCATGTGTCGGGCGGCAGCGAACGTCCGGACTCTGGGCCACCTGGATGGTGTGCGGCGCATTGTTGGCACGGATGGAGCTGCAGGTAGAGGAAACAAGCGCGTGGGGAGGCGGGGTAGACCGACGATTGTCGAGGTGCCTGTGGGCACGGTCGTCTGGGACGTATCTGGTGTGGAGAGGGAGTTCCTGACGGAACTTACCGTAGATGGGATGCTGTCGACGGTCGTGTACGGCGGCAGTGGGGGGGTGGGGAATGTGCGCTTCGCGACGTCTACCAACCAGGAGCCGCTGATTGCGCTTGGGGGGGAGGTTGGAGAGGCACGTGAGATTGAGTTGGAGGTAAAGCTGCTAGCTGATGTGGCACTGGTGGGAGCCCCGAATGCAGGGAAGTCGACGTTACTCAGCGTCGTGTCGCGTGCACGGCCGAAGATCGCGGACTACCCATTTACGACGCTGGAGCCGGGCTTCGGGGTAGCGCACATCGGAGAGCGAGCGCTTGTGTTGTTGGATGTGCCGGGGCTGATTGAGGGAGCGCATGATGGGCGCGGGCTGGGTCTTGAGTTTCTGCGGCACTGTGAGCGCGCACGAGTATTCGTTCACTTGGTGGATGGACTTGCTGAGGATCTCGTGGCGGAGTATGTGACGATTCGGGAAGAGGTTGAATCGTATGGCGGAGGCCTCGCAGGGAAGCCGTGCGTGGTGGCGGTGACGAAGATGGACGTGCCCGAGGCCCGAGATCGCTACGAGGATCAACAGAGAGAGTTGACGTCCGTCGCGGGGTCGTCGACGGTGGCGATTGCGGCTGTGACTGGCAAGGGCGTCCAGGAGTTGATGCAGCGGGTGGCGACGCTCGTGCCCGCTGATACCGAAGAGGAGAGGGAGGCGCCCGAGGTGTCGCGGATGCAACGATCGAAGGCTGTCAGCGTCAGCAGACAGGATGACGGGTTCGCGGTGCATTGCGCTCTTGCGGAACGCATGTTGGATGTCGTCAATCTGGGCAACTGGCGTGCCCGGCTGCAGTTCCATGGGGAGTTGAACAGGCTCGGCGTCATTGCCGCGCTGGAGCGCGAGGGTGTTGCTCCGGGTGATACGGTACGCATCGGAGACTTCGAGATGGAGTGGGAATAGGCGTGCGTAGAGGCATCCTCGGTGGGACCTTTGACCCAGTTCACACAGGGCACCTGATCCTCGCGCAGGAGGTGTTGTGGCGGCTTGGACTGGACGAGGTCTGGTTCATCCCCACGGGCCTGCCCTGGATGAAACGCGACGAAGCCATCACTGGCCGGGAGCACCGCCGTGCGATGGTGGAACTGGCGATCGCGGGAAACCCGGCGTTCCAACTCTCGACCATCGAGCTCGACAGGCCTGGTGAAACGTACACTGTAGACACCCTGGACGCTCTCCGTGCGGGCCCCATGGCTGACGACGAGCTACTGTTCATCATGGGCGCGGACACTCTGCACACGGTGGCGCGCTGGAAGGAACCGAAGCGCATCCTGGAGCAGGTGCGATTAGTGGTGGCGATGCGCCCTGGCCACGGCGGTCTGGACCTTGAGGCGTTGACGGCGATAGACCCGGCTGCGGCGGAGCGGGTGATGGTCGTTCACATGCCACTCATCGAGATCAGCGGCACGGAACTCCGCCGGCGGATGAGCCACGGCGAGCCCGTGCGCTACCTGGTGCCGGATGCGGTGGGAGAATACATAGAACAGCACCACCTGTACCGGGAGATTCGGGACCCGGTGTCCCTCTGAGAAGGAGATGGCTGATGACGCAGGCAGGAACGCAACTCGCGGGAGAGATTCTGGAGTTGGCGAAGGAATTGGACGCGCTGCTGTACGGGGAGTTCGTGCTGACATCAGGCCAGACGAGCAAGTACTACTTCGATGGCCGCCTGCTGACGCTCTCGCCGAAAGGGGCGGATCTGGTGGCGCGGGCGTTGCTGCCGGAGATACGGGCTGCCGGCGCTGCGGCGGTCGGAGGTCCCGCGGTGGCAGCGGTGCCCATGGTGACGGAGATAGCGATGTTGAGCGGACAGGACGGCGGCGAACCGATTCCGGGGTTCTTCGTGCGGAAGGAAGCAAAGGACTATGGGATGGGGAAGGCTCTCGAGGGACCGTTGCCAGCGGGCGCGCGGGTAGCGATCGTAGACGACGCGTGCTCGACGGCCGGGTCGCTCTACATGGCGATCGAGGCCGCAGAAGCCGCAGGGCACGAGGTGGTACTGGTTGCGTGCATCCTCGATCGCATGCAGGGGGGCAGTGAGCGTTTGCGAACCGAAGGGTACGCCTTCCACACGATCCTGGTGGGCGACGACGTGGGAAGTGTGCGCGTAGCCTGACGTGGACCCCGGGTCTAGATGTCCAGGTTCTTGACCTGCCGGGCGTGCGTCTGGATCCACTCCTTGCGGGGGCCGACCAGGTCTCCCATGAGCTCCGTGAACGCGTTGTCGGCGTCCGCAGCGTCGTCGACGGTCACTTGGAGGAGCGTGCGTGTGCCGGGGTCCATGGTGGTCTCCCAGAGCTGGTTCGGGTTCATCTCGCCGAGGCCCTTGTAGCGCTGGAGGCCGATGCCCTGGCGTTCGGAGTTGCGCTCTAGCACGTGCGCAAGGTCGTGCCAGGGCACGTCCGCGGCGACCTCGTTGTCGCGGCGGGAGACCATGTAGGTGTGGCCGTTCACCCATTCGGCCATCTGAGGGAAGAGTTGCTGGGCCCGATGGGCCATGGCGGATTCAAGGACGCGGGGAACGTTGATGGTGCCGTGGCCGGGCACCTCGATGAAGTACTCTTTCTTGCGCTTGTTGACGACCTTACTGCACTCGAAGCCCTGGGCCGTGAACCATGCCGCGACTGCGTCCACGGTGTCCTCTCCCTCGAATGAGAGGCGGTAGGCGCCCTGCTCGGCGCCCTGCAGGAACGCCCCGACCAGTTCTGGCGCAAGACCGAGGCTGGAGAGAGGCCGGGTCCAGTTCTCGAACTCCTTGAGCTGGCTGACAAGGCCCTGGATCTTGGCGCCGGAGAGTGAGACAGCGCCGTCGCTGGACTGGATGGAGAGCCTGCCAAAGAGTTGCTTCGCGAGCCAGCTGTCCTTCTCTGCCTCGGTGTATTTGTACTCAACCGACCTTCCGCGCGAGGTGCGGTAGAGGGGCGGCTGGGCTATGTAGAGGTGTCCGGCGTCTATGAGCTCACGCATGTTGCGGAAGAAGAAGGTGAGGAGGAGGGTGCGTATATGCGCGCCGTCCACGTCGGCGTCGGTCATGATGATGACCTTGTGATAGCGGAGCTTGGCAAGGTTGAAGTCCTCACCGAGTCCTGCGCCCAGTGCGGTGATGAGGGCGCGAATCTCCTCATGCGCGAGCATCTTGTCCGGCCGGGCCTTTTCTACGTTGAGGATCTTGCCTCTCAGGGGGAGGATGGCCTGCGTGCGGCGGTCGCGCCCCATCTTGGCGGAGCCGCCGGCGGAGTCACCCTCAACCACGTAGATCTCGCAGAGTTCCGGGTTGCGCTCGGCGCAGTCGGCGAGCTTGCCGGGCAGGGAGCCGCCGTCCATGGCGTTCTTGCGGATGACGAGGTCGCGCGCCTTGCGTGCAGCGTCCCGGGCGCGCTGGGAGGTGAGGCACTTCTCGACGATCCGACGGGCCTCGTGGGGGTGCTCCTCAAGGTAGAACTCGAGATGCTGTACGAGGGTTTGTTCGACAGCAGTCTTGGTCTCGGCGTTGCCGAGCTTGCCCTTGGTCTGGCCTTCGAATTGGGGCTCCTCCAGCCGGACGCTGACGATGGCGGTGAGGCCCTCACGCACATCGTCGCCGCTGAAGTTGCCGGCGTCGTCCTTGACGAGCTTGCTCTTCTTGGCGTAGCCGTTTATGGCGCGCGTGAGCCCGGCGCGGAAACCGACGAGATGCGTGCCCCCGTCTGCGGTGTTGATGCAGTTGGCGAAGGCAAGGGTGGACTCGTAGAAGCCGCCGTTGTACTGGAGGGCGACCTCCACCATGGCGTGCTCGGTCTTCTGCTCGTAATAGAAGGGCTCGTCCTGGAGGACCTCACGGTTCTGGTTGAGCTGCTTTACGAAGCTGGCGATACCGCCCTCGAAATAGAAGGTGCGGTCAGCGTCAGGGTGGGCCTCTGAGGCGAATGAGATCCAGATGCCCTTGTTGAGGTAGGCCATCTCCCGGAACCGCTGAATAAGCGTGTCACGGTCATAGTTGGGGGGGCCGAAGACCTCGGTGTCAGCCATGAAGCGGACGAGCGTGCCGTTCTGGAATGGCGCGTTCTCAGGGATGGGGCCTTCGTCCAACACGTCCCCCATGGGGATGCCGCGTTCGAACTCCTGGGAGTGGATGCGGCCGTCACGCCGGACCTCGACCCGCATCCATTCCGAGAGGGCGTTGACGACGGATGCGCCGACGCCGTGAAGACCTCCCGAGACCTTGTATGCGCCCCCGCCGAATTTCCCGCCGGCGTGGAGAGTGGTCATGATCGTTTCCAGGGCGGGCCTGCCGGTGGTCGCATGCAGGTCTGTGGGAATGCCTCGGCCGTTGTCCCGGACGGAGACGCAATTGTCCTCATGGAGGGTGACGAAAACGTGATCGCAGTAGTCGGCCATCGCTTCGTCGATGGCGTTGTCCACGATCTCATAGACGAGATGGTGAAGGCCCCGCTGGTCGGTGCTGCCGATGTACATGCCGGGCCGTCGGCGCACGGCCTCCAGGCCTTCCAGGACCTGGATGTCGCTGGCGGTGTATTGGGCTTCCTGTTGTTTGACCATGGTGCGTTCAAGGCTCCGGGGACTGCTGAGTCCCTGTTACGTACGCCGTAGGCGTGTAGACATGCCAAATTCTACCAGATAGCAACGCGTGGGTCAAAGATTAGGCATACATATTGTGGTTGTTTGCTCGCTCGTCGGCGGAGTGCGTCCGGCTACGACCCACTGTAGTATTTCGTCCGTGCGTTACCCCTCTGTCATCGCCATAGATGGACCGGTTGCTTCCGGCAAGACCACCATTGGCCGGGAGTTGGCGCGCCGGCTGGGCTACGCCTTCGTGGACACCGGCGTCTACTACCGGGCAGCAACCATAGCCGCGCTCGACTCCGGCACGCCGCTGGACGACGAGGCAGCGTTGACGCGGCTTGCCCAGGGGCTGGTCGTCCGCCTTGGCGACGAGGGCGAAAGCGTGTTCTTGGGTGGTGCCGATGTTACCTCCCGTCTACGGGACCCGGACGTCGATGCCGGGGTATCTCCCGTGGCAAAGGTGCCGGGCGTCCGCAGGGCTATGGTCGCGCAGCAACGGTCGACTGCGGAAGGGGGAGATGTCGTCATGGTCGGACGGGACATAGGCACGATCGTCCTTCCAGGCGCTGCGAAGGTGTATCTGGACGCGTCGCCCGAAGAACGGGCGCGCAGGCGGTTCAAGGAACTGGCGGGGACGGACCAGGCCCGTTCCGAGACAGACGTGTTGAGAAATCTTAAGATGCGCGATGCGACCGATTCAGGGCGCGCGGACTCCCCACTGCGCGTGGCGGAGGATGCCCACCGCTTCGTGACCGACGGACTCGAGGTTGCGGACGTTGTGGAACGCGTGCTGGTCGCCCTGGGGATGGAGGAGACGGAGTGACGGGTTCTCCGTTCGACTGCTGGTACCGACTGGGGCAGGTCCTCTCCCGCATCTTCATCCCGACGTTCGGCAGCATAGAGGTGCGGGGGCAGGACGGGGTCCCGCGGCCCGGGCCGCTCATTATCGTCGCCAACCACCAGAGCAACTCGGACCCGCCGGTGATGGTGTACGCCATTCCGCGGGCGATCTTCTTCATGGCGAAGCGCTCGCTCTTCTGGGGACCGGTCGTCTCGTACCTGCTCCGAGCCGTGCACGTTTATCCCGTAGATCGGGACGGGCGTGATATGGACGCACTGAGGTGGGCCCAGTTCACGCTGAAGGACGGCAAGGCACTGCTCATCTTCCCGGAGGGAACGCGGAGCCCCGGCGGGCTGCGCGAGGCGACGGATGGCTTGGCGTACCTGGCACTCTCTTCGGGTGCGCCCGTGCTGCCGGTGGCCATAACGGGGACGGAGCGCATCCGAGGCATGTTCCGCATAGCGTTTCACTTCCAACGCCTCTGCGTGGTGATCGGAGAGCCCTTCACCCTCCCGCGCCCGGAGGGGCGCCTGAACAGAGTGCAGCTGCAGCGGGCGACCGACGACGTGATGGGCCGCATCGCTGCCTTGCTTCCGCAGTCGTACCGGGGAGCGTATGCGGAGCGTGATGAGGAAGGGCGCGCGTAGACCGTCCTGCGGCCTTGTGCTAGCATCGTCCGTTGGCGCGACCGGCGGGAGGCCGCAACTCCATGGCCGGTTGCTGGGGGTTTGGTAAATGACAGCGACGGTGTCCGGGAAGATGGTGTACCGCCTCGCCGAAGGCAGTGCGGATATGGTGAGTCTTCTCGGAGGGAAAGGAGCGCATGCGAGCGAAATGGCGCGCATCGGCGTTCCGGTGCCTCCGGGGTTCGTGATAACGACGGAGACCTCGCTGGAGTATTTCCGCCAGGGACGGCGCCTCCCGGACGGACTGTGGGGGGACATCGTCCGGCACGTCCACCTGCTGGAGGAGCAGACGGGCCGCAAGTTCGGGGATGTGGAAAACCCGCTGGTAGTGTCCGTACGCTCGGGCGCTCCCGTCTCCATGCCCGGGATGATGGACACCATCCTGAACATGGGTGTGACCGACACGACCGTGGGTGGCCTCGCGAGAATGATGGGCGACGAACGCCCTGCGCTGGACGCCTTCCGCCGGTTGATCCAGGGCTTCGGCGACGTGGTGCTTGGCATCCCCAAGGCCCGGTTCGAGACGGCGCTGGAGGCTGCAAAGAAGCGGACCGGCGCGGGGTTCGACTACGAACTTCAGCCGGACGCGCTGAGGGAGCTGATCGGAGACTTCAAGGGGATCATCCAGGAGTCGACCGGTGACCCCCTCTCAGATGATCCCTGGGTGTTGCTGAGGGCCGCGGTGGAGGCGGTATTCAACTCCTGGAACAACCCCCGCGCCATCACCTACCGCGAGTTCCAGGGTATCTCCCACAACATGGGCACCGCGTGCGTCATCATGGCGATGGTGTTCGGGAACCTGGGAGACGACAGCGGGACAGGCGTGCTCTTCTCACGCAACCCGGGCAGCGGCGAGCGTGGACTCTATGGTGAGTTTCTGCCGAACGCGCAGGGAGAAGACGTCGTAGCAGGGATACGCACACCTCGGCGCATCCAGACGCTGAGCGCGGCCTGGCCGGAGATCTACCAGCAGATAGAGGACACTGCCCGTCAGCTGGAAGCGCACTACAAGGACGTGCAGGACATCGAGTTCACCGTGGAGCGCGGGAAGCTGTACATCCTCCAGACGCGTTCCGCCAAGCGGACGGCTTCGGCGGCGGTGCGGATCGCGGTGGAACTCGCGTCGGAAGGCGTCCTCACGCAGGAACAAGCGTTGGGCCGCGTGGAGGCTGGCGAGGTTTCCGCGGTGCTCATGCCGCACTTCGTCGCGGAGGCGAAAGACGCAGCCTTGAAAGAAGGGCGCCTCCTTGCTGAAGGCGTGGGAGCGTCGCCGGGGGCGGCGTCGGGCGTCGTGGTGATGGACCCGGACCGGGTCGCGGCAGTCGCGGAAGGGGGGCAGCACGCGATCCTCGTCCGCCAGGAGACGAGCCCGGACGACGTGCACGGCATCATCAAGGCGAACGGAGTGCTGACGAGCCGCGGTGGAATGACAAGCCACGCTGCAGTCGTGACGCGCGGGCTCGGGAAGCCGTGCGTCGTGGGTTGCGAAGAGTTGCGCTTCGAGGCGGATGGGACCGCCACGGCACGCGGGAAAGCTATCGCCGAGGGCGACGTCATCAGCCTCGACGGGGCGACGGGGGAGATCTTCGTTGGCGAGATCGAGGCGGTCGCGCCGAAGCCGGGCGAACTGGCGGAATTGAATACGCTGCTCGGCTGGGCGGACCAGGTGCGACGGTTGCAGGTGTGGGCGAATGCGGACACGCCGGAAGACGCACACCGTGCGCGAGCGAACGGTGCGGAGGGTATCGGCCTCTGCCGCACGGAGCACATGTTCTTCGCGGAGGAACGCCTGCGGCACATCAGGCGTCTGCTCGCGATTGGGCCGGAGGCATCGCAGTTGATCCGGCGTGTGGCGGAATTGGAGGAGGCCCTGGAGAACGCTCCCGCCTCCGAACGGGAGCCGATGCAGGGCCGCTTGGAGGAGGCGAGGACGCGGTGCGACTCGTCGGAAGCCGTGCAGGGCTTCCACGCGGAGCTGGCCGAACTGGAGCGGTTCCAGACAGAGGACTTCTACGGGATATTCAAGGCCATGGAAGGCTTGCCCGTGGTGATTCGACTGCTGGACGCGCCACTGCACGAGTTCCTGCCCGATTATGGTGAGCTGGCGCAGGAGGTGGCGGAACTCACGCGCCACATTGAAGGTGACGACCGGCTGGAGGCATGGTTCAACAAGGGACGCGACCTGTTGGACCGCTCCGCAAGCGAGCTCGAGAAGCACGCCGTGGGCAAACGTGTCCTGGAGTGGCTCGCAGAGCGGATCCCGCTTCCCGAGCAGGCGAATAGGGAAGAGTTGCGTGCGGAGTTGGAAGAGAGGGAGGAGACGCTTGCGCTTGTGGCGCACCTGCGCGAGTCCAACCCCATGCTGGGCCACCGGGGATGCCGTGTGGGCCTGACGATGCCCGAGATATACGAGATGCAGGTGCGAGCCATCGTCACGGCGGGATGCCGCCTGGCGGAGGAAGGCTCCGCGATACGGGCGGAGATCATGATTCCCATCGTCTCGCACGTGAACGAACTGAAGTGGCTGCGTCCCCGGCTGCGGGCGGTCGCCAGCAAGACGCGGGAGGCGCTGGGGACATACGTAACGTATCTGTTCGGGACGATGATCGAGGTGCCCCGCGCTGCGTTGACGGCCGACGAGGTAGCAACGGAAGCGGAGTTCTTCTCCTTCGGTTCGAACGACCTGACGCAGATGACCTTCGCGTTCAGCCGCGACGACGCGGAGAGCAAGTTCCTGAACCACTATGTCGAGACGGAGATACTGCCGCGCAACCCCTTCAACACGCTGGATACCCGGGGTGTGGGCAGGCTGATGCGGATGGCAACCGAGGCTGCGCGCGAGGTCGACCCGGAGTTTCCCATCGGCATATGCGGAGAGCACGGCGGCGACCCGAGGAGCGTGGCGTTCTGCAACGAATTGGGGCTCAACTACGTGAGCGCATCGCCCTTCCGGGTTCCGGTGGCCCGCCTGGCTGCTGCCCAGAGCGCGTTGGGGCAGATAACGACGGGTGAAGGCACACAGCAGCCGCGTCTTTTGTGATGTAGTTCACAACACTATTGACGCTCCCGCCTGGAGATTCTACGATTGACGCACGCGCCGGGGTACCGTACCCCGGTTTCGCATTTGGACGCGATTCAGGCGTCTGGGTCTGGGAGGAGGCGGCCATGGTCATCGCCCGAGAGAATGAGGCCCGGCAGTACGTCCTCCGCACTGCCAAGGAGAACGACGTCAAGTTCATACGCCTCTGGTTCACGGACATCCTCGGAACGCTCAAGGGCTTCGCCATTACTGAAGCGGAGCTCGAAGGAGCGCTGGAATACGGCATGGCTTTCGACGGCTCCACGGTTGAAGGCTTCGCACGCCGCGATGAGAGCGACATGGTGGCGATGCCGGACCCGACGACGTTCTCGATACTACCCTGGCGTCCGCGCCAGAACGCGGTTGCGCGGATGTTCTGCGACGTACTGCGTCCTTCGGGCGAACCGTTCGAGGGAGACCCGCGCCACGTGCTTAAGGTCGCACTGGAGCGCGCGGCCCAGCAGGGCTACGAGTTCCAGGTAGGCCCGGAGATGGAGCACTTCTACCTGAAGTCGGTCGAGGAGCCGGAACCCCTCGATGCGGGAGGCTACTTCGATCTCACGACCACGCTCGACAAGGGCGCCGACCTCCGGCGGGAGACGGTGCTCTCCCTCGAAGAGATGGGCATCCCGGTGGAGTACAGCCACCACGAGGTCGCCCACGGCCAGCATGAGATAGACCTGCGCCACACGGACGCGCTCACGATGGCGGATGCGGTGATGACGTACCGCCAGGTGGTGAAGGAAGTGGCGATGGGCCACCAGGTGTACGCGACCTTCATGCCCAAGCCCTTCCAGGACCAGAACGGCAGCGGAATGCACATAAACATGTCGCTGTTCCAGGGCGGCGAGAATGCCTTCTACGACCCGGAGGAGGAGCACAAGCTCTCCGCTGTCGGCCGACACTTCATCGCGGGCCTGCTGCGGCACGCGGGCGCGATAGCGTGCGTGTGCAACCAGTGGGTGGACTCCTACAAGCGCCTGACACCCGGCTACGAGGCTCCGGTGTACGCGACCTGGGCGGCGGTCAACCGCTCGAACCTCGTGCGTGTGCCCGCGTACCGCCCGGGGAAGGAGGCGTCGGTCCGTATCGAGTTCCGCTTGCCCGACCCCGCGTGCAACCCGTACCTCGCGTTCGCAGCGATCCTCACGGCCGGGCTCGCCGGGGTGCGGCATGCCTACCCGCTGGCGGGTTCCACGGACGTGGATGTGGACGCGCTCTCCGAAGTTGAGCGCGCGCGGCTGGGCATAACCCGTTTGCCGGGCAGCCTGTTTGAGGCGTTGGCCGAAGCGGAGGAGGGCTCCGTGCTTCGGGAAGCGCTGGGGGAACACACCTTCAACTCGTTGCTTGAGAACAAACGCATCGAATGGGAGGGCTACCGGTTCGCGGTAACGGACTACGAGATGAAGCGGTACCTGCCCATCCTATAAGGAGACTGCCGCTCGCTGGCGAGGACCGACGGGCGCAGCTACGCCCAGCTGCGTAGGTCAACGGACGGGAGTGCGGTGGCCCCCATGAGGTAGGCGTCGATGCCGTGAGCGGCCTGCCGCCCCTCTGCGATCGCCCACACGACGAGCGATTGGCCCCGCGCCATGTCCCCTGCGGCGAATACTCCGGGCACGCTGGTCATCTTGGACACGTCTGTCTTGACGTTGCCTCGTCCGTCGAGCTCAACGCCAAGCTGCTCCAGTACGCCCTCGTGCTGAGGGTGCAGGAAACCCAACGCGAGCAGCACCAGCGATGCTTCCAACTCGAACTCGCTGCCGGGTATCTCGGTCATCGTGGGCCGCCCCGTCTCATCCGGCGGACCCCATTCGATTCGGGCTGCGTGGAGTCGCTCGACACGACCGTTGCTGCCCGACAGACGCTTCGTGAGGATGGAGTAGTCGCGGACGCCGCCTTCCTCGTGGGCCGCGGAGCTGCGCAGGACGAGGGGCCACAGGGGCCACGGATTGTTCGCCGACCTGGACGCGGGCGGTTCCGGAAGGATCTCCCATTGCACCACCACCTCTGCACCCTGGCGGTGAGCGGTCCCCAGGCAGTCGGCGCCGGTGTCGCCGCCACCCAGGATCATGACCCGCTTGCCCTCGGCTGTGATGCGCTGCTCGGGAGGCACTTCCAGTCCACGATTGATCCTGTTCTGTTGCGTCAGGTAGTCAACTGCCAGGTGTACGCCCTCGAGCTCCTCGCCCGGGACATTCAACCGACGAGCGATCGTCGAGCCGCCGGTCAGGCAAACGGCGTCGTACTCGCGCAGCAGCTCGTCCGCGGGAACGTCCACGCCCACGTTGCAACTCGTGC
>JAPOOH010000127.1 GCA_026713505.1 Chloroflexota bacterium
AGATTATTGATGATGGTGCTCATGTAGCTGACCCACCCCTTTAACTAAAACCACCCAAGATGAACGACCCTTAAAAACAAGCGGCTCCTCCATGTAAAGATGGAGGAGCACACGAACCTCAGTTAGGCAGTTCTTCTATTTTGGTGGTTTGCCGCAATTGATACCGAAGCATGTTGACGCCCTGGTGGGCAGGACCGTAACGAAGCGGCAGCGCGATCTGGTGGAACTGTGGAGCGGCGTCGGGGCGAGAAGCAAGGGCGGATACCATAGCGAATACTACGTGATTCGCGAACTGGTGCAGGGCTTCTCCCTGCTGCCCGACGTCAAGGAAGACGTTGGCGCGTGGTGGCTGTTCCACTCGGACAGGCGCGGCAAGGAACATGACGAGTGCGTCAACTTCCATGTGCTCATCGATGGGCACTACAGCGCGGAGAGCGAGACGGGGCTGCTTCTGAAGGACGCGTTCAGGGCGGTAATGGCCTCTCTGGTTCCGGGCATCCCGGATGCCCCTGCCCTGCTCGGTATGCTTGAGGCGCAGCAGCGTGAGCTGCCGGAGGACGAGCGCCGTCAGGTGGCGCTCTCCGAGGTGGTCGGCATTCTCAACGAGATCGAGTGGCGACGGGACAGGATCGAGAGTTCAGACCGAGCCCGCGTGGGTAAAAGGCACGGCGTAAGTGACGTACACGCCGAACTGTCCCACGCCGGACTTGAGGACTTCATCGTCGACTGCGGGCACGTGCGAGACGCGGCGCAGATGCGATGCGTCATCAAGGAGTTCGGACAAAGGGTGAGGGCGTGCGTGGAGTCCGGCTGTGACAACTGGTTCGTGGTTGACGAGGACAAGGTGCCGTATGACTGGTACAGTCGCTGCCCCGGCTGCACGACCGACGGACCGAAGGGAATCTTCATAGGCGGTGGCAGCGACAAGAGCAGGGAGCAGGTACTCGTGGACGGAGTGCGCGAGTGGACCGAGAAGTCCATCGACGTGAGCATCAAGGTCGCGCTGGCAGAGGGCACAACCATAAGGCACGCTCGCGAGCTGCTGAACGGCGACGCCGACAAAACAGTGGAGGAAGCCATACGCGACCTAAAGACCTGCCCGATTGCGGGCGAGTGCAAAACTCTGTGTGGCGCGCTGCAGACGGGAGGATTGCGAGCCGTCCCGATAGCGCCGGCGGACGGCAAGTACGGCAGTTGCCATATCTACCGGTTCCGTAGCATGGCGGACGGCGTGGAAGGCGAGGAGCGGGAATCGGTAGCCACCGAGTACATCCGGCAGATAAACGAAGGCGCGCGCAGCGCCATGAGACAGGCGAGGATGCTCGCCCCGGAAGCTGAAGCGCGCACTGACGCCTCCGCTGACACAGAGCCTGCGGAGGTTACCGTGCAGGCGTCGATGTTTTAGAAGCGATGTGGGACTCGCCACGGGGCGGGTCCTGCCTTGACGGCAAGAATACAAGGACAGGTTGAAATGACTGACCTGAAAGTTCCGGAGACCGGAGCGGACGAATGGAGCACCCGGCCGTGCCCGGCGAGCGGATATGACGCCATGTGGCATCGGGGGTCGGAACCGGCTTCCACGCAGGAGGTCTCCAGGATGGCGATACACGACATCAGGCGCGGCAGACCGGAGAGTGAGCGCAAGGCTGGCTACTGGAAGCTGTACCTGTACACGAGCGAGAGCGAGCGGATGAACCCTCCGCGCATTGCGAGGGTAGTAACGCTGGGGAACGCGGACGAGTTCGGTAGTCTTGATGAGGCCGTGATGGAAGCGGTGCGCGTGGGCGCAAGGGAGGCAGGCAAGATGGAGAAGTCGGAGTACACGGTATACGTGCCATATTCCGGCAGCTCGTCGATAAGCGTGTCGGCCCTGTCCGAGCAGGAGGCGCTGTCCATCGTCCATCAATGGGTGCGCTCCGGAGACCCGAGGTTCTACGACAACGCGAAGGACGACGGCTTCGAGTACGAGCACAAGGACATTGGATTGTAGGTTTCACGGCAGCAGCCGCAAATCAGAAGAAACAAGCGAAAGCCCCTCTCGATTCGTATCGGGAGGGGCTTTGCTTTGGCTCCGCTTACGCGGGTGCCAGGAAAGGAAAGACTCAATGACAGCACGGAAACAGAAAGAAGAGCCGATGGACATGCAGCTCTTTCAGGAACTGCGTCAGGCGCGCGAGGACGGCGGCATCACCGACGACGACCGCATCGTCTTCTTCCACCCTGACGAGCCCATCAGGCTGTACAGCGCGTTCGGCCACGGAGCTGACGACAAGATGTTCAACGGAATCGTCGCGGCGAACTTCCGCGCGATGAACCCGGGACTGGTGAGTAGGTAACACGATGGATATAGCAAAGCAACAGATAAGCAGGTTTCTCAGAGGCACGGTCGACATCCTGGTGCGAACGTTGCCCACAACTCTGATCATCCTGTGGATCTCATCGATGACGGTGGGATGGGGTCTCTCCGAGTTCTGCGAGATGCTCGCGGACTCGCAGCCCATCTCACCTCTGCTTGAACTGATAACAGGCGCGTAGAGCGGTCTGTCGCAAGGCGTGTAGAGCGGAATTTCAAAGACAACAGAATTCACTGGCCACGAGCCGGAAAGGAAAAGACAGTGGAGAATAGCAACGGACAGTACAACGTCAACGGGACCCGGGACAACGCGTTCTCGAAGGAGACCGTCGAGTTGCTGAAGGAGGCGCTCGACCCGAAGCTGGTGGACAGCTACACCGGCGCCGGCGGCAAGGAGTACTCCTACCTCGAGACCAACGAGGTCATCA
>JAPOOH010000128.1 GCA_026713505.1 Chloroflexota bacterium
CGTTCTCCGGCCTGGCGATGAGGAGCATGCGCTCCTGGGACTCGGAGAGCATGATCTCGTAGGGTGTCATGCCGCCTTCGCGGCGCGGTACGAGGGCGACATCTATCTCGACGCCGGTGCCGCCCCGCGCCGCGCACTCCATGATGGAGCTCGTTAGTCCTGCCGCGCCGAGGTCCTGCATCCCTTCAAGCAGGCCGCTTCCGGCGGCTTCCAGGCAAGCCTCGATGAGCACCTTCTCCAGGAATGGGTCGCCGACCTGCACGGTGGGACGCATCTCGCGCTCCTCTTCGAACGTCCGGGAGGCGAGGCCGGAAGCCCCGTGGATGCCGTCCCTACCGGTTGAGGAGCCCGCGAGCAGAAAGAGCGAGCCCGGGTTTGCGGCAGCGGCTCGCATCAATGCTCCGTGCGGGAGAAGGCCGACGCACATGGCGTTGACGAGCGGATTGCCGCTGTAGGTAGGGGCGAACATCGTCTCGCCGCCCACGTCCGGCACCCCGATGCAGTTACCGTAGCCGGAGATGCCAGCGACAACACCCTGGAAGAGGTGCCGATTTCGCGCGCTGTCCAGCGGGCCGAACCGGAGCGAGTTGAGCAGCGCGATGGGGCGTGCGCCCATCGCGAGGATGTCGCGGACTATGCCGCCGACGCCGGTTGCAGCGCCCTGGTACGGCTCGACTGCGGAGGGATGGTTGTGCGACTCGATCTTGAAGACGACGGCCAGCCCACCGCCGATGTCGACGACACCCGCATTCTCCTCGCCGGCCTGCACGCGTACGGCGTCGCCGGTGGTGGGGAAGCCGCGCAGCAGGGGCTTGGAGTGTTTGTAACCGCAGTGCTCGCTCCAGAGCGCGCCGAACAGACCCAGCTCAACACCGTTGGGCTCGCGCTCGATCTTGCTGACGATGAGGTCGTACTCCTCGCGCGTGAGGGCTATCTCGTCGAGCGTTTCCTGCGAGACGGGCATCAGTTGGCGACTCCTATGAGACCTACTCCGGCGACCACGAGCGTCGCGCCGACCACCACCCGGGGCGTCAGGCGCTCGTAGCCGCGCAGCACGATGAGCACGAACAGGTACGAGGCAAGCGGCACGGCCCCGACGATGGGGGCGGCGACGCTGTAGTCTATCCGAGCGAGCGACGTGTAGAAGCTTCCGGTCGCCAGCGCGAAGAGGACCCCGGCCGCCAGCATCCACCCCCAACCGGACTGGACCCGGGGCTGTCCGGAGCGCAGTCCGCGGAGTCTGATGGCCAGGGTGAACGCAAGACCGAACAGCGCCTCATAGAACGCAACGACCACGGGCGAGTTCCCTCGGTCCACGAGATGGTTCGCCAGCAGACCGCCGGTAACGAACGACAGCATCGCAAGCGCCGCAAACACGAGGCCGATGGTGATGCGGCGCGTGTTCGCGCCCTCGGCCATAGCGCTCACCGCAACACCCGCTTGCGGTCCGTGAGGATTACGGCGACCCCTATCACCACTGCGCCGGCCCCCGCCAGCGTCGCGAGGTTCGGGCGTTCCCCGGCGAAGAGCACTGCGAGTGCTATGGCGAACAGCGGCCCCGCTCCCAGGACGGGCGCCGCGAGGGTGACGCCCGCGCGCTTCAGGCCGTGGAAGTAGAAGAGGTTGCCCGTAACCCAGATCAGCGCTCCCATCACCGCGACGATGCCCAGCGACGCGAGCTCGATGCCGCCGAACGCAGCAAGGCCCTCGGTCGAGACGACAACAACACCGAGCACGACCGCCACCATACCCACAACCACCACAACGACGAGCTCGGCTGGAACGTCGAACATCGCACGTCGAACGAACACGTCCCCCGCCCCCCAGGCGAACGTGGCGACGATCGCGAGCAGGATACCGGCGCCCATCTAGGCGCTGACGCTCCGGGAGCGCTCATGGAGCGCCTCGTCCAACGACTGCAGCAGCCGCAGGCCGTCCGTGCCGCCCAACGCCTCCTCCACCACCCGCTCCGGGTGCGGCATGAGGCCCAGCACGTTCCCTTCCTCATTGGTCACGCCCGCGATGTTGGCGAGCGAGCCGTTCGGGTTGGCATGCGGCGTCACGGCGCCGGTATCGTCGCAGTAGCGGAAGGCGATCTGGCCGTTCACTTCCATGCGAGCGAGCGTGTCGGCGTCCGCGTAGTAGTTGCCGTCGCCGTGGGAGACGGGGATGGCGAGCACGTCGCCTTCGCGCATGAGGGAGGTGAACGGGGCGGCAACGCGCTCCACCTTCAGGTGCTGCGGCTGGCAGCGGAACTCCAGGCTGGCGTTGCGCATAAGGGCGCCGGGGAGCAGGCCGGACTCGCAGAGCACCTGGAAGCCGTTACAACTGCCAATGACAGGCCCGCCGGCGGCGGCGAAGTCGGTCAGTGCTCGCATCACGGGGGAGAAGCGGGCGATGGCGCCCGGTCGGAGGTAGTCGCCGTAGGAGAAACCGCCGGGGACGACGAGGCAGTCGAACCGCGAGACGTCCGTTTCCTTGTGGAAGATGTACTCGGCCTGCGCGCCGAGCACTCCCTCGATAGCGTTGAACCAGTCGGTGTCGGACCAGGTGCCGGGGAACACGATGACGCCGTAGGAAGCGGCCATCACGCCCCCTGCCCAAGCAGTTCGCCGACGATGCGGTTCACCGCGTTGCCATCGGCCCGGCCCTTGAGCTGGGGCATGAGCCTGCCCATCACCTTGCCGCGGTCGCCGGGGCCGGATGCGCCCAACTCGGTCACGACCTGCTGCGCGAGCGCGCGTATCTCGTCCTCGCCCATCTGCTCCGGCAGGTAGCGGGAGACGACGGCGAGCTCCGCCTCCTCTTGGGCGGCGAGGTCCTCGCGTCCGTGCTGGCGGTAGGCGGCTATGCTGTCGCGGTGCTGCTTGGCCATGCGCGCGAGCACGTCCAGCGCGCCCTCGTCGTCAAGTTCGCGGCCCTTCTCGATCTCGGCGTTCTTGACGGCGGCGCGGATCAGACGGATCGCACCCTTCGTCACCTCATCCTGCGCCTTCATGGCGCTTTTGAGGTCTTCAACGAGTTGTTCCGTGATGGACATCCCCTCAGTCCTTCTCTCTGGCGGACGCTGCCGCGTTCAGTTGGCGGTGTACGCTCACCATCTTGATCGCGGCTTCGACGGCGTCGAAGCCCCGGTTGCCCTGCGCTCCGCCCGAACGGGCGAGGGCCTGTTCCGTATTGTTGGTCGTCAGCACGCCGAAGGCGACGGGCACGCCTGTCTCGCGCGCCACCTCCGCGATGCCGCGTGCGGCCTCTCCTGCGACGAGGTCGAAATGAGCAGTCTCGCCTCGTATGACGCAGCCGAGCGCAACGAGCACGTCCCAGTTTCCGCTGTCCGCCATGCGCCGCGCGGCCTGAGGCAATTCGAACGACCCGGGGACGTGAACGACGGTGATGGCGTCTTCCTTCACGCCGTGGCGGACGGCGGCCTCCCTCGCGCCGCGGAGCAGGCGGGAGGTGAGTGCCTCGTTGAACTGCCCGACGATGATGCCGAGGCGCAGTCCCTGCGCGTCCAGGCTTCCGCTGATCTCCACAGCCATGGGGATATTGTAGCCTGAGGCGCACTCGCCGTGGCAGTCACGGTCGCTCCGTTCGTATGCCTGTGGTCGGATGCGACAGTGGGCCGGGAGTACAGGCCCTAGTTTGCTTCCACCGCCGGTAGATCTGCGGGAGTCCGCGAGACCTTAACGCGCTTCACGCGGCGGCCTATCGTCGTTACAACCCGCAGCTCCAAGCCGCTCTCTACCACAATCTCTCCAACCGCGGGGACCTTCCCCAAGCGGCTGAACAGCAGGCCGCCTACGGTGTCAAAGCCGTCGGCCTCCACTGCGACACCGAACGTCTCACTGAAGTCATCGACCGGCATCGTGGCCTCAACCAGCGCAGCCTCGTCCGATATCCACTGGATGTCCGGCTGGCCCTTGTCGAACTCGTCTTCTATCTCTCCGACGATCTCTTCGATGAGGTCCTCCACCGTGACGATGCCAGTTGTGCTGCCATACTCGTCGACGACGATGGCCATGTGGATACGGCGCGCCTGGAACTCAGTGAGCATCTCGTCCACGCGCTTGCTCTCCGGAACGAAGAAGGCGGGCCGCATCAGGTCGCGCAACTGCTGATCGGGCACGCCGCTCAGGGCGGCAGCGAGCAGGTCGCGGCTGTAGAGGATGCCGATGATGTTGTCCGGCACGTCCTCGTACACGGGCAAGCGGCTATGTCCGCTGTCCAGCATCCTTGTCGCTGCACGTTCCACGGACGTACTTGCTTCCACGCTCACGATGTCGACGCGGGGCGCCATGATCTCGCGCACCAGCGTCTCGTCCAGGTGGAGTATCGCGCGGATCATCCGCTGCTCGTGGTGGGCCAGCTGCTCCTCCGCTATCTCCTCGTGCACGTCCCGTACTGCGCTCCCGTTCTCGTGCCCATTGCCCGATACCGGCTCCTGCTCCTGCTCAGCACCGGCGAAACGGAGGCCGGAGCGGAAGAACCGGGGGATGGGCAGAAGTGGCCACAGCAGCGCCTGGCCCACGACCCACACTATGAGCAACTGCGCCACGGGAAGGCGCTCCACCATGTACTTGACAAGCGGAACCACCAGCAACAACAGCAACCAGAGTCCGATGAGCACTCCGGCCAGCGCCAACCACGGCAGGGAGAACGCCCTGATGACCAGTGCCAGCGCGGATGCGGATATGGCCGCCGCGCTCATGAGCAACAGCAGGGAGATCAGCTCCTCGTACGCTTGGCGCCGTGTACGGAGATGGCGCACGGCGGAAGCGCTAGCCCCCCATTGAGGCAGGGCCTCGCGCACGGCTGCACGCCTCAGTAAGGGCAGCAGTGCTACTCCGGCATGCAGCCCCATGAAAACCACTATCGACAATACCAACAGGATTCCTAATGCAGTATCGCCACTATCCAAGGGATACTCCCTCCTCCTTCTGTACAAGCGCCCTTCTGTTCTTCGTCCCCAGCGGTCTCGCGGGAACGCCCACTACCTTGCCTCCGGGCGGCACGTCTCTGTTCACGACCGCGCCCGCTCCCGTAAGGGCGCCAGCTCCCACCTTCACCGGTGCGATCAACAGGCTGTCGCTACCGATGAAGGCGCCTTCTCCTATGTGCGTCTCGTGCTTTGACTCGCCGTCGAAGTTGCACGTCACCGTCCCCGCTCCGATGTTTGCGCCCGCGCCGACCACCGCGTCGCCGATGTAGCTGAAGTGGCCCACATGAGCTCCCGAACAGATGCGGCTCGCTTTTATCTCAACGTGCGACCCCACGTACGCGGATTCCTCCAGAACACATCCTGAACGGATGTGTGAGAACGGCCCTACATGGACCAGCGGCCCAAGGACCGAGTCCTCCACTACCGCAGAGCCCACACGCGCCTCTGGTCCAACGTCCGAGTCCAGCAACTGGGCATTCGGCCCCAGTGACGCCCCGCGCTCCACCTTCGAGTTTCCCCGGATGGTCGTATTCGGGTGGACGGTAACATCCGGGCCTAGTTGTACGGTCGCATCGAGGTACACCGTCGCAGGGTCCACGAGTGTCGCTCCGTTTGTCATAGCCGCGTCCCGCAGGCGGTCCTGCGCGGCGGCCTCCACGCGTGCCAGGTCCTGTCGAGTGTTAACGCTGAGCGCTTCGTCCCCGTCTTGCGTGACAAAGGCCTCGATACGCTTGCCGTCTGCAACCGCGCGAGGAAATAGGTCGGTCAGGTAGTACTCGCCGTTAGACCGGGGCTTCACTTCGCACAGGGCTCGCCGGAGCCACCGCGCATCAAAGGCGTACACCCCCACGTTCACTTCTACCTCGCCCTTGCGAGGCATCGGTGCGTCCACAACTTCAAGCACGCCTATCGGCTTGCCCCGAGCGCCCCGCTGCAGACGTCCGACCTGCTGAACGGACTCCGCATCCATCGTGCAGCACAGCAGCGTTGCCGTCGCCTTCCGCCGTTCGTGCAAGGCGGCCAATGCCTGCACGGTCTCCCTTCGCACGAGGGGAACGTCGCCGTTGATCACGAGCACATGCTGGGATGCAGGCGAGACGGCGATGAGCGCCGTGGTGAGCGCGTGGCCGGTACCGAGGGGGTCGGGTTGCTCGACAACGTCCGCATCCTCACCGACCGCCAACGAGACCTCGGAGCGGTCCTTGGGCCGCGTCACGACAATGACTTCGTTCGCATCTGCCACGCGGGCCGCATCGGCGGCATAGCAGACCATCGGAACGCCCGCTACCGTGTGCAGCACTTTAGGCCGGGACGATCGCATACGAGCGCCCCTGCCCGCTGCCAGCACGATGGCTGTCCATGCACCCATCTCTATATGCATCGGCGACCGACTCCGGTCGCGAGCCCTCTTCACTCCTCTACGAGCAGACTCTTGTGGTCGCTCCACCGCGCAACGACTCCCGAGACGCGCCTGGACGTCGCTGCCGGGTACCATCCGCCGAATGATGCGATGGTACGGATGAGATTAATGGAGTGTCAAGGAAGCGATGACCGTCCTCCTGCCGTCGGTACCCGAGCCACATGCTAGAATGACAAGATACGGAGAGATGGCTGAGCGGTTTAAGGCGGCGGTCTCGAAAACCGTTGTGGGGGCTTCCTCCACCGTGGGTTCGAATCCCACTCTCTCCGCCAGATGCCGCACATGCCATATGCCGGGCGGTGGGTTCCAGTGTCCGGCGAGGTTCACACAGCGCGGAGAGGTGCCGGAGTGGCCGAACGGGCACGACTGGAAATCGTGTAGGGGCCGCAAGTCTCTCGCGGGTTCGAATCCCGCCCTCTCCGCCAGCATGTGACAACAGCCCCTATCCTTCGCTCTCGGCATCCGCCAGAATAACCGCGTACCTCATCAACCACAGTGAGACGCCCCATGCAACTCATCTCCGTCAACGTCGCCAAGCCCCAACTCCTGGAGGGGACAGCCAGGGGCAATGTGATGTCGGCCATCCACAAGCAACCCGTCGAAGGCCCGGTCATGGTCCGCCGCCTCAATGTGGACGGCGATGGTCAGGGCGACCTGACCGTCCATGGTGGCCCGGACGCCGCAGTGTACGTCTACGCATTCGAGGACTACGCCTTCTGGGAGGCACAACTGAAGCGTGAGCCCGCTTCGTTCGGCTGGTTCGGCGAGAACCTCACTGTCCAGGGAGCGTCATCCGAGGTAATGTGCTTCGGCGACGTCTGGCGCGTGGGCGGAGCGCTGCTGCAGGTAAGGGAGCCGCGCTCTCCCTGCTACAAATTGGACCACAAGATGGGCATCCGCTACTTCGCGGCCCGCTTCCGGCGCAGCGGACGCGTCGGCTTTTACAACCGCGTGTTGGAGGAGGGGCTGGTGCAGGCTGGCGACGAGGCAAGGCTGGTGGAGCCGCACCCCGCCCGCGTCTCGATACGGTTGTTGAGCGACGTACGCCACGCGAAGGACGTATCGGTTGGAGACGTCGAGCGGGTGCTCGCAGTGGAAGACCTGGCCCCCGCCCAACGACAGCATGCGGAGCGCCGTATGCGACGGATCAGACGGCAGATGACGCAGTGACCGCCACCGACCACGATCTCCCGTATTGGATAGCGTTCTCCCGCGTACCCACGGTCGGGCGCGTCCGTATCGGTCTGCTGGAAGAGCGATTCGGCTCGCTGAAGGCCGCGTGGGAAGCCTCAGGCAGCGAACTTGGCGCATCCGGGCTCACCGCCGGAGTCGTCAGGGCCATCGAACAGGTGCGCCGGGTCGTTGAGCCGGAACGCGAACTCGAACTGGTCCGGAACGCCAACGTGACCGTGCTCACCTGGCACGATTCCGACTACCCGCGCGCCTTCCGCAACATAGACGACCCGCCTCCCATCCTCTACGTCAAGGGAACGCTGCAACCTGACGACGAGGTCCGGGTAACCGTCGTCGGCACGCGCAACCCCACGGCGTACGGGAAGGAGGTGGCTCGGCAGCTCTCGGGTGAGCTTGCGGAGTCCGGCGTGACCATCGTCAGCGGACTTGCGCGAGGCATAGACGGCATCGCGCACAGTGCCACTCTCAAGGCAGGGGGCCGGACGATTGCGGTGATCGGCTCCGGTCTGGACGTCGTCTACCCGCCGGAGCACCGGTCGCTGTTTGGACACATCGTGGAGAGCGGCGCTGTGCTCTCTGAGTATCCCCTTGGCTCCAAGCCGGAGGCGCGCCATTTCCCTCGTCGCAACCGGCTGCTCAGCGGGTTGGCAGTCGGCGTGCTGGTGGTGGAAGCGCCGCGGGACAGCGGCGCACGGTCGACGGTCGAGTTCGCCTTGGAGCAGAACAGGGATGTGCTCTGCGTGCCCGGAAGCATCCATTCACCGGCAAGCGAACTCACGAACTGGCTCATCCAGCAGGGTGCGAAGCTCGTGATGCGGGTGGAGGATGTGCTGGAGGAGTTGCACATCGGTGGCGCTCCTCGTCAGCAGGCGCTTCCGGAATTCGCCGAGGACACGCATGAAGAGACGCAGCTGCTCGACGCGCTGACCCATGAACCGCAGCACATAGACGAACTGAGCCGGGTCACCGGCATACCCATCACGCAGGCCAGCAGCACACTCGCCGTCATGGAGATCAAGGGCTCTGTTCTCCAGGTGGGGCGGATGAACTACATACGGGCAAGACCCGCATCCGTGCGCTAACTCACTTGACAAGGACATCTCCTCAGCCCGTATGTTGGAAACATGGCAAAAGCACCTACCACTCGAAAAACGTCATCAGGCAGCAAGCGCTCCCCCGCGAGTGCAGCGCGAACCCCCCGCTCAAGCACACGCGGAGCAGCGTCCCGCCATCTCGTCATCGTAGAGTCACCCGCCAAGGCGGCAACTATAGGCCGTTTCCTTGGACGCGACTACACCGTGAAAGCGTCCATGGGGCATGTCAGGGACTTGCCAAAGCGCAAACTCGGCGTGAACCCTGACCGCGACTTCGCGCCGTGGTACGAGGTACCGGAGGACAAGCGAAAGGTGGTCGATGAGATCCGGGCCGCCGGAGAAGGCGTGGACGATGTCTACCTCGCAACCGACCCCGACCGCGAAGGAGAAGCCATAGCCTGGCACGTGCTGGAAGCCGCGGGCTGGCGAGGCAAACCCGTGCGCCGCGTCGTCTTCCACTCCATCACGGAAGACGCGATCAAAGAGGCATTCGCCCACGAGCGCGACATCGACATGGAGCTCGTCAACGCGCAGCAAGCGCGCCGGATCGAGGACCGCCTCGTCGGCTTCAAGCTCAGCCCGCTCCTCAAACCGCTGGTGGGACAGGAACTCAACCGCCTGAGCATCCGGAACATGCTGGACGCCCGGGACTTGGACCCTGGCAGTGCCCTTTCAGCGGGACGAGTCCAGTCCGTCGCCCTGCGCCTCGTCGCAGACCGGGACAAGGAGATCGATGCGTTCGTCCCGGTCGAGTACTGGTCTGTAGAGGCAGCCCTCCTCACCGGGGATAGCGCATCGTTCACCGCCACGCTGCGAAACCTGCTCGACCGGAAGGACGAGATATCCCTGCCGAACGAAGCTGCCACCAACGCCGTTCTGAGCGATCTGGAGGGCGCGGCCTACCGCGTAGACTCGGTTACCACGCGCCAGGTGAACCGGAGGCCCGCTCCCCCGTTCATCACCAGCACGCTGCAGCAGGAGGCTTCACGGCGGCTGGGATTCTCGGCCACAAGGACGATGACCGTGGCCCAGCAACTCTACGAAGGGATAGAGATCGGCTCGGAGGGCAGGCAGGGGCTCATCACTTACATGCGGACGGACTCGCCGCAGGTGACGCCTGGCGCCATCCAGGAGACCCGCCACTACATCGAGGACCGCTGGGGGAAGGACTACGTACCCCGGACTCCGAGGCGTTATACCTCTCGCTCCAAGGTGGCGCAGGAGGCGCACGAGGCGATCAGGCCAACGGTCATCAGACGTGCGCCTCAGTCTATCCGGCAGCACCTCACTTCCGAGCAGGCGCGCCTGTACGAACTGATATGGAACCGGATGGTGGCCAGCCAGATGGCCGACGCGGTGCTGGACTCGACCAGAGTGGACATACACGCGGCAGCATCGGGCAAACCCACTTACCTGTTCCGGGCCTCAGGGTCCGTCGTGCGGTTCCCGGGTTTCCGCGTCCTCTACACAGAGCAACGCGACGAAGGCGCCCAGCGTAATGGAGAAGATGACGACTCCCGCACCCTGCCGCCATTACAACAGGGCCAGCCTCTTGACTGCGCCGGGCTCACGCCCGAACAGCACTTCACGCAGCCTCGGCCCCGTTTCACGGAAGCCAGCCTCGTGCGCGCGCTCGAAGAGCAGGGCATCGGCCGTCCCAGCACTTACGCCGCAATCATCAACACGCTGGTCAACCGCAAATACGTCACTCGTGAGAGACGCGTGTTGAGGTCTACCAACCTGGGCCAGCTCGTCTGTGGGCAATTGGTGGCTCACTTTCCGGACATCATGGACATCAGCTTCACCGGCCGGATGGAGGACCAACTGGACGAGGTCGCCAACGGCCAGCAGGAATGGGTGGCCTTCCTCCACGATTTCTACGGGCCGTTCAGCCAGGACCTTGCCAACGCCAGGGAAGCTATCAAGGAAGCGGCTCAGGAGGCCGCAAGCGAGTCGAACAACGAGCCGTGCGACGTTTGCGGTAGGCCGATGCTCGTCAAGTTGGGGCGCTTCGGGCCCTTCCTTTCCTGCACCGGGTACCCGGACTGCAAGAACAGCAAGGACCTCCCGAAGATGGAGGATGACTCCAGTGAGAGTTCGGAGGATGTGAGCGAAGAGACGTGCGACCTCTGTGGGAAGCTGATGGCCTTGAGGCGCGGACGTTTCGGCCCCTTCTACGCTTGCACGGGCTACCCCGAATGCAAGAACACCAAGCGATTGCCCAGGGAAGCGCCTGCCGATACCGGCGTGGCTTGCCCACGCTGCGGCGGCAACCTCGTGGAACGTCGCGGCAGGCGCGGCCCCTTCTACGGCTGCTCCAACTACCCCACATGCAACTTCCTGGTGAACCGGAAACCGCTCTCACAGCCATGCCCGGAGTGCGACGGCCTCATGGTGCTGGGCGCGCGGGATCAGGCGAACTGCACCAACTGCGCCTGGAAGGGGCCTCTCCCTGCCGGGGAACCCGCAGGCGTCGCCTAGCGCGTCGGTCATGCAGGACCCGAACGCAGACCAGCCCCACTCCCAAGCGCAGCCGCTTATAGCCGAGTACGAGCGCAACCTGCGCTCCACTCGCGCACTCTCGGACTCCACGATCCGCAACTACGTCGCTGACCTGGGCCCTTTCCTGCAATACCTGGAGGAGCAGGAGTGCCCGCTGGGACCTCACGCAAAGGCACTTGATGAATTCCTGCGGAAGCAGGGAGACACGGCTGTCCCGCGGGTCTACCGCAGCCTCGTGCGCGATTACGTCGCATGGCTGCTGGAGAGCCGTCCCCTGGCGAGTGGGCGCACTGCTGGACGGCGCGGCCATGCCCGCGCAAGTGTCCACCGGATGCTCGCGTCGCTGCGGTCATTTGTACGCTTCCTCATCGAACGCGGCCTCCTGCCGGACGCACCCCTCTGGCACGCCAGGTCCACGCTCATGGGGAGGCTCACGCCCAAGCTGGAACGCCGTCTCCCCGATCTCGTCTCTGTCGCCGAGGCGGCCCGCCTCGTCGAAGCACCTTCGGGTACAGACGACGATGACGGCAACATACTGCGGGACGCTGCCCTTCTGGAACTGCTCTACGGCTGCGGTCTGCGAGTCAGCGAAGCGGCGCATCTGAACCGGGAGAACGTCTCGCTGGAACAGCGCGCCGTTCGCGTCTGGGGCAAGGGATCAAAGGAGCGCCAGACCCCGCTTGGAACGCAGGCATGGAACGCGCTCCGTGCATACCTCGACGACGACGACTCCCCGGTCGACCAGAGCGGGCCGCTCTTCCGCAACGCGCGCGGCGGACGGCTGGGTACACGCTCCATCCAGCGTATCGTTCGGGCTCACGCCAGGCGCAGCGGACTGCGGGACGATGTCCACCCCCACACGCTGCGCCACAGCTACGCCACTCACTTGCTCAACGGCGGCGCCGACCTGCGCATCGTCCAGGAACTGCTTGGGCATTCAACGCCCAGCGCCACGCAGGTGTACACTCATGTCAGCCAACAGGAGGCGCGCCGCGTGTATCTCGCAGCCCATCCGCTGGCGCACGCGCCCGCTCCGGAGCACCGGGACTCTGAATGACCATACTCGTCGTGAACGGCCCGAACTTGAACCTCCTCGGGCAACGAGAACCCGCCATCTACGGCAGCGCGACCCTCTCCGACATAGAGCGTGCCGTGCGTGAACGGGCCGTTGAACTCGGAGCGTCGGTGGACTTCTTCCAGTCCAATTCGGAAGGTGGGCTGATTGACTACCTCCAGGCCAACGCCGCATCCGCGTCCGGCGTTATCCTCAATGGTGGCGGGTTCACACACACCAGCGTCGCACTGAGGGACTGTATCGCTGGCATCAGCCTTCCGGTTGTCGAGGTGCACCTGTCCAATATCCACGCGCGGGAAGAGTTCCGGCGCACCTCGCTCACCGCCCCCGTTGCGCGCGGGATCATCAGCGGACTAGGTCCGCGCGGATACATCCTGGCGCTGGAATATCTCGTCGCGGAGGAGAACGCAGCATGAGTACCATCGACCGCATCTCCCGGCTCCGCGCTCGAATGGCACAGGATGGGCTGGACGCGATGCTCATCTTCAATACGGAGCGCTCTCTCAGCAAGAACGTCGCCTACTATTCGGGGTTCCGCGGGACGCACGGCTGGCTCTGGATAACACCGGACGACGCCGCCCTGGCCACGGACTTCCGTTACACCGAGCAGGCGGAGCAGCAGGCTCCGGACTATCGGGTGATACGCATGGCAGTCGGCTACGACTGGTTCTCGGAGGTCGTCTCGGCCTCCGGCGCGAGGAGCATCGGTATCGAGGACGAGTCGGTGACCGTCGCCGCCCACAGGGCACTCACCGAGAAGCTGCAGAATCTCGAATCAGCCCCTGCACTCGTACCCACTGAGGGTATGGCTGACCAGCTCCGCGCCGTGAAGGATGCAGCGGAGCTCGAAACGCTTACCCGCGCCATCGAGATTGCGGACGAGGCCGTCGAAACCGTCGCGGCGGGCATCCGGCCTGGCATGACGGAGCGGCAGATCGCCTGGGGAATCGAACGCGCCATGCGGGAGGCTGGGGGGGACGGCCTCTCCTTCCCCACCATCGTCGCCTCCGGACCCAACGGCGCCAAGGCCCACCACAGCCCGACTGACCGTCCCCTGGAGTACGGCGACGGCGTCTACATCGACACCGGCGCGCTCTACGAGGGCTACTGCAGCGACATCACCCGCGCCTTCGTCCTTGGGGAAGCAAGCCCCAGGTTCCGCGAGATCTACGATCTGGTCCTGAAGGCGCAGGAGACTGCCGAGGCGAACGCCACCGCTGGCATGACCGGTGGAGAGATCGATGGCATCGCGCGGGCCGTTATCGCGGATGCCGGCTACGGCGACGACTTTGGCCACAGCCTCGGCCATGGCATCGGCATCGCCGTACACGAACTGCCCCGTGTTGGCCCCACCTCGGACGACCCGATAGAGGACGGCATGGTCTTCAGCGTGGAGCCCGGCATCTACCTCACCGGCTGGGGCGGCGTCCGCATAGAAGATCTCGTGGTGATGGAGAACGGCAAGCCGCGTGTGCTTACCAAGGCGCACAAGCGCGACGTCATTCCCGTATAAGAAGGAGATTCACACATGGTCATGGAGTTCGGAGACCTCCGACGAGGCACGACTATCGAGATGGACGGCGTACCCTTCAAGGTGGAGGAGTACTATCAGCAGAAGATGCAGCAGCGCGCGCCCGTCTACCACATCAAGATGCGTAACCTGCTCACCGGCCAGTTGCTCGACAAGTCGTTCTCCGGCTACGGCATCAAACTGACCAAGGCGCCAGTAGAGAACCGCGAGTGCACCTTCCTCTACGAGGCCGAAGGCATCTACAACTTCATGGACACGACCTCGTACGACCAGTACGAGGTCGGCAAGGACGTCGTCGGCGATACATCCGACTACCTGGTCGACCAGACCGACTGCGAACTCGTCTTCTACCGAGACAAGCCGCTCATGGTAGAGATGCCGACTACGGTGGACCTCATCGTCAGCGAGACGCCTCCGGGCTACAAGGGCGACACCGCGTCCGGCGGCGGCAAGCCCGCCACGCTTGAGACCGGCATCCGCGTCACCGTACCCATGTTCATCGCAATCGGCGACAAGGTGCGCGTGGACACCCGCTCCGGCGAGTACGTCACCCGAGTGAACGATTAGCGCCGCCCGGCATAGAGCCCGGGAGCACTCCATGCAGGTCTACAGCGTCAGCCAGATCACCGAGTACGTCCGGGCGGTACTCGACCGAGACGTCTACCTGTCCAACGTCTGGATAACGGGGGAAGTCTCCAACCTGTTCGCGTCCGGCGCGGGGCACCGCTACTTCACACTGAAGAACGCGGAACACCAGCTCAAGGCCGTGCATTTCAGCGGCTACTACGGCGCCGAGCATCTCGTGAACGGCGCGCAGGTCATCGCCCACGGGCGTGTTTCGTTCTACTCCAACCGTGGTGAAACACAGCTCTACGCCGACTCTGTCGTCCCTGCCGGAGAAGGCGCGCTTGCAGCCGAGGTCGAGCGACTACGCGCCCAACTCGAGTCCGAAGGTTTGTTTGACCCGTCGCGCAAGCGTGCGCTTCCTTCGTTTCCACGCAGTATTGGTGTCGTCACTTCGGCACAGGGCGCCGTCATCCACGACATCGAAACGGTCTTGCGGGCCCGCTACCCGCTCGGTCGACTTGTCCTCTGCGACGCCAGCGTGCAGGGCGACGAAGCGCCCGCCGAACTGACGAGCGCCATCAGAGCGCTGAACGGGCTGCCGGAAGTAGACGTCATCATCGTCGCCCGCGGGGGCGGGTCGCTGGAAGACCTCCGGGCCTTCAACTCGGAGGAGGTCGCTCGCGCCATTTACGCCAGCCGTATCCCCATCGTCAGCGCCGTCGGCCACGAGTCCGACTACACCATCGCCGACTTCGCCGCCGACCTGCGCGCTCCCACCCCTTCCGCTGCCGCGGCAGCCGTCGCGCCGGACGTGAGCGTGCTCAGCGCGGAGGTCGTCGCCCTCATGGCCCGCTCCGGCAACGCCATCGCGTACTACGCCGCGCAGCGGACCCAGGAAGTCGAATCGCTGATCGGCCGCATGCAGCGCCATCTCCCCGATACCGCCATGCACCGGCAGCGCGTGGATGAACTGCTGGAACACGCCTATACCGGATTCGACACGCTCATCCGCTTGCGACGGGAGCAGACCGAAAGCCTCCGCACCACGCTCGCCGCCCTCGACCCTTCCGCCATCCTCCGGCGAGGCTACGCGATGGTAACCTCGATGCGCGACGGGAAGGCGGTGACCTCTGCGGACGCCGTTTCACCCGGAGACCTCATCCACGCCACGCTGCATCATGGAGAGCTCGAAGCGATGGTAACCGCGAAGAAGTGAGCACGGATGGAACAGCAACCGCAACAGACCGAGCGCGAACCCTCTTTCGAGGAGGCGCTCGCCCAACTCCGCGAGACCGTGCAAACGCTGGAGGAGGGCAACGTCTCTCTGGACGAGGCGACCCGCCTGCTGGCTCGAGGCGCAGAACTCGCTAGGACGTGCAACGACCTCCTCGCCAGGGCTGAGTTGCAGGTGAGTCGCATTCGGCGCAACTTCCAGGGACAGGCGGAGGCGGCTGAAGAGTCACAGCAGTCTATGACCTCGCCCCAAAAAGAGTTCGGGATGTTCGACGATGCTCCGCGGTGACTTCCATATGCACACCCACTTCTCTTACGACTGCCTCACGACGCCCGAGGCACTCGTGAAGCGGTGCCTGCTGGTTGGCCTCAACTGCATCGCCGTGACCGACCACAACTCGCTGGAGGGCGGACGCGCGGCGCAGAGGATCGCGCCGTTCACGGTCATCGTCGGAGCTGAGGTCAAATCGACCGCCGGGGAGGTAACCGGCCTCTTCCTGCAGGAAGACGTCCCTGCGGGGCTCGACCCGGGGGAGACCGCGCGCCGCATCAAGGAGCAGGGCGCACTCGTTTCCGTGCCGCACCCTTTCACCGGCATGGGGCGCTCCGCGCTGGACAGGGCAACGGCCACCGACCTGCTGCCCTACATCGACATCGTCGAGGGCTTCAACGCCCGCACCATGCGCGCCAGCGATAACTACGAGGCCCGGCGGTTCGCGGCAGAACACGGCCTCCCCATAACCGCCGTGAGCGACGCACACACGATCCGCGAATTGGGCAGCACGTTCACCGAGTTCCCGGAGTTCGACGGCACGCCCGAGGGGTTCAGGCAGGCGCTTACTGAGGCCGCTCTCACAGAGTCGCCCGCGAGCGCTTTCGTCCACGTCTACACGACCCTCAACAAGCTGGTCAGGCGCGTCCGAAAGCCCCGCTCCTGAGTCGGCTTCGCAACGCAGACCGCCGTGCTGATGGCAAGCTTGGAACTTGGTTCCTTGAACCGGTAAGAAGGGCGACGACGCCTACGCCGTCTTAAGCGACTCGATGCTCTGGATGGTGATGACCTGGTCTGCCTTGGAATAGAGAACAGGGCGGCCAACGCCGCCCTCACCATCTGCATCAATAACACACCGCGCTGCGAAGTCGAGTGACGGCAGCTCGTACATCACGTCGAGCAGTGCCTCTTCGATGATGGAGCGCAGCCCTCGCGCGCCGGTCTGTCGTCCCAGCGCCTGCTCCGCCGCGGCCTCCAGCGCCGCCTGTGTGAAGCTCAACTCCACGCCATCCAGGTCGAAGAGGTGCTGGAACTGCTTTACGACTGCGTTCTTCGGCTCGGTCAGCACCCGCACAAGGGTGTCTCTGTCCAGCCCCTGGAGACCCACCACCACGGGCAGCCTGCCGATGAGTTCGGGGATGAACCCATACTCCAGCAGGTCTTCCGGCTCCACTGCCTGGCGTATCTCGTCCTCAGTGCCGGTCCCGGTCCCCGCAGCGTGGAACCCGATGCGATGGTTCGACATCACCCGGTGCGCGATGACCTTCTCCAGCCCATCGAATGCTCCGCCGCAGATGAACAGGATGTTGGCGGTGTTCAGTTGCAGGAACTCCTGCTGAGGATGCTTCCTTCCGCCCTGCGGCGGGACGTTGGCCATGGAACCCTCTATCAGCTTCAGCAGCGCCTGCTGCACCCCCTCGCCCGAGACGTCCCGCGTGATGGAAGGGTTCGCGCTCTTGCGCGAGATCTTGTCGATCTCGTCTATGTAGATGATGCCCCGCTCTGCCTTCGCGACGTCGTAGTCGGCGGCCTGGATGAGCCGGAGCAGGATGTTCTCCACGTCCTCGCCCACGTACCCGGCCTCGGTCAGTGAGGTCGCGTCCACTATGGCGAACGGCACGTCCAGGATACGAGCCAGGGTCTGGGCCAGCAGCGTCTTGCCGGAGCCTGTTGGGCCCACCAGCAGGATGTTGCTCTTCTCTATCTCTACGTCGTTGGCCGTGGAATTGGAGCGGACCCGCTTGTAGTGGTTGTACACCGCAACGCTGAGCACCCGTTTTGCCCGGTCCTGTCCGATGACGTATTCATCCAGGCGTTGCGCCATCTCCTTGGGTGAGGGGCTCCCAGGCAGGGTCGCGTGCTCTTCGCCGCCGGACGTCGTCTCCTCGGTGATGATCTGCTGGCAGAGGCGTACGCACTCATCGCAGATGAAGACCCGGCCGGGGCCGGCGATGAGACGCTTGACTCCGTTCTGCGCCTTCCCACAGAAGCTGCACACATGCTCGCCATGAGGCGGTAACGTTCCGGAGTTGCTCGGCATTGGCTGTACCGTCCTAGTTATGAATCGCGCCGTTCGTTGATCCCAGCGGTACCCCCAGAACCTCGTCCACCAGACCGTATTCCTTCGCTTCCTCGGCGGGAAGATAGAAGTCCCGGTCGCTGTCGCGGGCTACCTTCTCGTACGGCTGACCCGTGTGCGTCGAGAGGATGGTCCGTATCTTGTCCTGCATCCGCAGGATCTCCCGCGCTGCAATCTCGATGTCCGCAGCCTGCCCTTGGGCTCCGCCGAGTGCCTGGTGCATGTGGATGGTGGAGTTGGGCAGCGCGAACCGCTTGCCCTTCGCTCCGGCGCACAGCAGCACCGTGCCCATGCTCGCGGCCATCCCCACGCAGATCGTTGAGACATCCGGCTTGATCAACTGCATCGTGTCGTAGATCGCCAATCCGGACGTGATGACTCCGCCGGGGCTGTTCACATACAGGTTGATGTCCTTGTCCGGGTCCTCGCGCTCCAGGTAGAGCAACTGGGCCACGACCAGGTTGGACACCAGGTCGTTGATGGGCGTCCCCAGGTAGACGATGCGCTCCTTCAGCAGCATCGAATAGATGTCGTATCCACGTTCGACACCACCCGTCCTCTCGACTACAGTCGGGACATATACGCTCTCCGGTCGTTGCATCTCGCCCGCGCTCAGCGGACCGTGGATAGGCCAATCACGCATCGCTCGTTCCTCCCTGCTGTCGCTTGGCCCGCGTCCGTGCTGCGGGGGTCTTCGTTTGTCGAGGTTTGGGTCCACTCTTGCTTGTCGCTGCCCTCGCCCTCGGCTTCGTCGCCGCGGGAGCATCCTTCAGCGCAAGGTTGCTCAGGTACTCCAACGTCCGTCGCTGCACCAGCATGCGACGGATGGACTCACGGTTGTCCGCTTCGTCCAACTGCTTACGGTGTTCATCTGCGAATTCCCCGGAGTCCGCCAGCAGGTTCTCGATCTCTTCGGATACGTCCTCATCCGTGGCCTCGATGCTCTCTCGCTGAGCAACCGCACGTATCACGTGGGCGCGCTTCAGGCGCTCCTCCACCTTCGGGCGGGCCTGTTCGTGCACATCTTCGTCCGACATCCCCTGCCACGAAAGGTACTCGCGGTACTCCTCGTACCCAACCCGGCCCGCCTTGATATCGTCCTCTCGACCGTGCACGTAGTGCTCGACCTCGTGTTCGATGATGAGCGGGGATATGGCGATGGATGCCGCCTCGGTCACCTTGGCCAGCGTCTCTTCCTGATGCTTCATCTCCACGAGGCGCTTCTCGCGCTCCAGCAGGTTCTCATGGATCTTCTCGCGCAGCGCGTCCAGCGACTCGTAGTCGTCGCCAACGCTCTTCGCGAACTCGTCGTCGAGCTCAGGGAGGCTCCGTCGCTTGACCGAGTGGACCGTCGTCTCGAAATGCGCCGTCTTGCCGGCGGCGTCGGCGTTCGACGCGTCGTCCGGCACGTCGACGTCGAACGTGCGCTGCTCTCCCACCGGCAGTCCCACGAGCCCCTCGTCGAGCCCCGGCACCGGGAACGTGGAGCCGGGCCGCGGGATGTAGTCCGTCTCCTCAGAATGGACGATCTCTCGCCGCTCGCCATCCTCCTCTACCCATCCGGTGATGGTCAGGTTGATGAGGTCGTCCATCTGCACGGCATCTTCAACCGGCTCCCAGACCGCCAGTTGCATCCGCATCTGCTCAAGGGTTTCGTCGACGCGGTCGTCCGGGAGGTCCACTTCGTCTTTCGGGTGACGCACCGAGTCGATGTCCGCGAGGTCTACGAGGGGCTGCAGGGGAACGGTGGCCGTGAACTGCGGAGGGTCGAACTCATCCAGCGAAACGGACGGGACACCACCGATGTCCAGTCCTTCCTCCTCCACCGCCTTGGAGGTGAACTCCTGGATGACCGCGTCGAGGGCCTCGTTGAGCAGGTAGCCCCGACCGAACATCTGCTCCACGATGCGCCGCGGGGCCTTGCCCTTGCGGAACCCGGGGATGGAGAGACGACGAACCGCTCGACGGTACGCCTGGTCGAGATAGGGCTCGATGTCGGCGTTGTCCAGCTCTACGGTGAGAACCGCTTCGCGCGGCTCGCGTTGCTCAGTGGATATCTTCACACATTCGGCTCGCGCCCCGGTTGAGGGCCGACAGGGATGAGTCCGTACCTTACAACTTTATCACGGATGGCCTCTCCAGAGGAAGAGCGCGTGCCGTTGAAATGGCTGTGCAACGCCCGCAACAACGCCCGGCCGGCGCTCTCCCGCTCTCATGCCGATAGCGCCATCGCGCACGCTTGCGATAAGGTAATCGCACAGCGGCCACTCAGGGTGCACACGACGACGCACTCCCCTCTGGCCGCCCCATCAACCGACTGGGATCCGTGAACCTTGCTGAAATCCGTTGGCTGCGGGAGCCTCCGCCTCGAACATGCTGGACAGTCCGTCTCCCTCGCCGGGTGGGTGCACCGCCGCCGCGACCACGGCGGCCTCGTCTTCATTGACCTGCGCGATAGCACCGGCCTCGTGCAGCTGGTCTTTCATCCGGAGGAAGCGCCTGATGCATTCAACGTCGCGGAGCGGTTCCGAGCCGAGTGGGTCGCCCAGGTAACTGGCACCGTGCGCCCGCGTCCCGAAGGGACCGCCAACCCCAACCTGGACACGGGAGACGTCGAGGTGCTGGCGAGCGCCGCCGTCGTCCTCAACCCATCGCGAACGCCTCCGTTCGACGTGAGCCAGGACGCTCCGGTCGACGAGCTGCTTCGCATGCGCTACCGCTATCTGGACTTGCGCCGTCCCTTCATGCGCGAGAACCTCCGCATGCGCCACCGTGCCGTCAAGTTCATACGCGACTACCTGGACGAGCGCGGCTTCGTTGAGATCGAAACTCCTATCCTCATCAAGAGCACGCCGGAGGGCGCACGGGATTTCCTCGTCCCCAGCCGCATCCACCAGGGCAGCTTCTACGCCCTGCCTCAGTCTCCTCAACAGCTGAAACAGCTCCTGATGGTCGCGGGCACCGACCGCTACTTCCAGATCGCCCGCTGCTTCCGCGATGAAGACCCGCGGGCCGACCGTCTTCCCGAGTTCACACAACTCGACCTGGAGATGGCATTCGTCGACCGCGACGACATCGTCGCCCTCATGACCGACCTGTACACGGACCTCATCCGGACCATCCGGCCGGACAAGCGCGTACCTCTGCCCGTCCCCCACTTCACCTTCGAAGAGGCCATGGCACGCTTCGGAAGCGACAAGCCTGACATACGCTTCGGGCTGGAGATAGCTGACTTCTCTCCCATCGTCGAGGCCAGTGAGTTCAAGGTCTTCTCCGGTGTAGTCGCGAACGGCGGCGTGGTCAAGGGCTTCGCCGCTCCGGGCCTCGCCTCGATCCCCCGCCGACAGGCCGATGAACTGATTGAGCTTGCCAAGCGCTACGGCGCGCACGGGCTCGTCACCATCGCGCTCGACGAGGCAGCGGGGTCGCTCGACACGCTCACCCTGGATCATGTGCGAACCCCCGCAAGGGCGCTGGCCCTCGACGAGATCAGGGCGATGGCGGCCGCCTGCGGCGCAGCGCCCGGCGACCTTATCTTGATCGTGGCTGGAGAGGACCCGCAGTCATCCTCCACGCTCGGCCAGCTTCGCCTGCACATGGGCGAACGGCTCGGCCTCGCAGACCCCGACACCATCGCCCTCTGCGTCATCACCGATTTCCCGCTCTTCGACTGGAACGAGAACGAGCAGAGATGGGACTCAGTGCACCACCCCTTCACTTCACCCTTCGAAGACCATTGGGAGCGGTTGGAGGTCGACCCGGGGAGCGCACTCTCCCGGGCCTACGACCTTGCTGCGAACGGCTACGAACTCGCGGGAGGCAGCATCCGCATCCACGAACGCGCCCGGCAGGAGGCTATCTTCCGTATCCTGGGCCACTACGCCGAAAACGTGGAGGAACAGTTTGGGCACCTGCTTGAGGCATTCGAGTACGGCGCTCCCCCGCACGGCGGTTTCGCCGGCGGCATAGACCGGCTGGTCATGATCCTGTCCGACAAGGCCGACTCCATCCGCGACACCATCGCCTTCACCAAGA
This sequence comes from Chloroflexota bacterium, assembly GCA_026713505.1. Lineage (GTDB taxonomy): Bacteria > Chloroflexota > Dehalococcoidia > Lucifugimonadales > Australimonadaceae > Bin16. The sequence continues at coordinate 21,942 of JAPOOH010000128.1, forward strand.
CCCAGATCGGCGTCGACCCGCTGTTCGGCGCGCCCTCGCCGGTCGATCAAGCACAGTTGGACCAGCTCGGCCTCGCACTCGCCCCCCGGAGCCCTGACACGGAGACGCAGTAGGACGCGCCTCCCATGCTCCCGGAGCTAACCATCGTCCAGGCAGCCGTCCTCGCCCTGTTAGGGCTCTGCGTGGGCACGGTGGGGGCGCTCGCCGGTGTGGGCGGGGGATTTCTCCTGGTCCCCGCACTTCTCTTCCTCTTCCCCGACGCCGGCCCCGCAGAAGTAACAGTCATCTCCCTCACCGCCGTCTTCTTCAACGCCGCCTCGGCAAGCGTGGGGTACCGCCTGTGGCGGCTGCAGGACTTCCGCACGGCCGCAATCCTCATCGCGCTGGCCGTCCCCGCCGCGGCGGCGGGCGCGCTCATCAACCGAGTGACTGACCGCAGCGCCTTCGAGGTCGTATTCGGCGTGGCGCTCCTGCTGGGGGCGGTCTACCTCATCGGCCGCAGCGCACTCGAGTCCCGAACGGAAGAACCCTCACCGCGTGGACGGCCTCGAACCATCGTCGAGAAGACCGGCCGAATCTACGGCTATCGCGTGAACGAACCCCTCACCGCCGCCGTAGCGCCCGCGGCTGGCTTCGTCGCGGGGTTCTTTGGCATCGGAGGAGGGATCATCAACGTCCCCGTCATGATGATCCTCATCCGCATTCCCAAGGCAGTGGCCGTCGCCACATCTCAACTCGAACTCACCGCCGCTGCGACAGCCGCCCTCGCCATCCACCTCACGTTCAGCAGCGACGAGCCGAGCCTCTGGCTGCGCGCGGGCATCGCCGGGCTCGGCGCGATGACTGGTGCCCAGATCGGCGTGAGGCTCGCCCCCAGGGTGAGCGGGCGGCTCGTACTTGGCGTCATCGGCACCGGACTGCTCATTGCCGGTACGAGGCTGCTCCTCTGACGCTCGCTACTCCGCCGCGACGCCTTCCGGTCCCCACGCCGCTCTGAACGACACGGGAAAGGCAACGGAACCTGCCTGAGTAGCGATTCGCTCCGCCAGCGCGGACGCAGTCCCGACACCTGCCAGCGCGAACATCGACGGCCCCGCGCCGCACAGCGTTGGGCGTAATCCCGCTGCTTTGAACGCCTCCCGCAGCGCCCCGTGGAACGGATACGCCTCGTCGGCGACCGCATCGAATGCGTTGACCGCCAGTCCACCGAGTGGTTCGCCTGCGCGCAGACGCCGCTCAACGTCTTCCGTAACGCTCCCGTCCGTGTAGTGCTCCGCCTTAAGCAGTGCGTACATCTGCCCGGTCTTGTCGCGGGGCCTGGACACGTCTGGTACGGCAACGATCGCCTCGCCCGTGAGAGGCGGCAACGGTGTGAGTTGCTCGCCCCTGCCCTCCCCCAACGCAGTGCCGCCGGAGATGAAGAACGGCACGTCGCTCCCTAGCTGCGCCGCTACTGCACGCAGCGCATCGTCCCCGAGTTCGAGCCCCCACAGCCGCCGCAGCCCGAGCAGCGCGGTCGCAGCGTCGCTGCTCCCGCCTCCTAGCCCGCCTGCCGTGGGTATGCGCTTCGTCAGTTGGATCGTCGCCCCCGACGACGTCCCGGTCTCACCTTGCAGCAGACGCGCCGCGTCCAGTGCAAGGTTGCCCTCCACCGGCGCGGCGCCTGCCGGTTCGACTGTCAGCGACAGACTGTCCGACCTCTGGAACGTCAACTCGTCCGCGAGGCTGAGCGCCTGCAGGATGGTCCGAACCTCGTGGTAGCCGTCGGCGCGGCGTCCGAGCACCTCGAACGTCAGGTTGACTTTCGCGGGGGCCAGCAGGCGCAGCACGGGTGTGGCTACCAGCGGCGCTTGTACTTGGAGATGCTCCGCATCTCGCGCGGCGGGTCCAGTTGGCGGCCCATGATGGTGTACGAGACCTCGGCCACGTACAGGCTGCCCTCCGAGTCCACCGCTATCCCGTGCGGTGCGACGAATTCGCCCGCACCTTCGCCCTCCACCGCAGCGCCGAAACGGCAGACCAGATTGCCGGTCAGGTCGAACACCTCGACGCGGTGCCCCATGTTCGGCGAATCGAAGCCGCCTATCCCGTTCAGCTCGCCCACGTAGATGTGGTCCTGCCACAGCACCATCGCGTCGGGCCGGTGGATGTTGTTCCACATCGTGATGAACCCGCCTTCCGCGTCGAATATCTGGATGCGGTGCGCCTCACGGTCCACGACGTACACCCTGTCCTCGCCGTCGAACGCGATGTTGTGCGGACGCATGAACTCGCCGGCGTCGATGCCGGGGCTGCCCCAGGAGAACTTGTAGTCGCCCCCGTTGCTGTATACGTGGATCCGCGCATTCCCGTAGCCGTCGGACACGTACCAGTCGCCGTTGGACGGACGGATAGCTGCAGACGTCGGGCGGTTGAACGGTTCGCCGCCCCACTTCGGCGACGGGTTGTTGCGGTTACCCAGCTCGAACAGCTGCTCGCCCGCGGCGCTGAACTGCTGGATGGTGTGGATGCCGTCGTCAGCCACGAGCAGCGTGTCGTCGTGAGCGATGTACAGCCCGTGCGTGCGATTGCTGAAGTAGCCTTCGCCGAACGACTTGATGAAGTTGCCGTCCTTGTCGAACTGCATCAGCGGATGGTCGCCCCGCGTCAGCAGGAACACATTGTCCTGCGAGTCCACCGCAACGCCCGGACATTCGAGCAGCGTGTAGCCTTCGGGGATGCTGGGCCATCCCGGAACGTACTCGTACTGGAACCCCTCGAAACCGAAAACGTCCGCCATCGCTCCCCTCCGGCGGCATATCGCCGCGCAGATTCTACGCCAATCGGTCCGCTCTCATGGCAACCGGGCACGGCGATAGTGCACACCGCCCCACAACTCTTCTGAATCAGTTACCATCTGCACAGCAAGCAGCAGCAAATCTGGAGGGAACGAACCATGACCCAGAACGGCACCCAGAACGACCCGATCGCGCGCGGAGGCGGCGACGGCAGGTTCGCTTACGACAGGTGGATGGAGGCACAGGGCCTCCCCATACACCGCGGCTACTTCATCGAAGACCTCCGCACCGTTGAAGTCGCCCCCTGGCACGAGCGCGAGTGCAACGGAGCCTTCATCCAGGTTTCTGGCATGGAGGGCGTCGCCGAGGCGCGCATCACAGAACTCCCGCCCGGCGCGAGCGCCCCTCCCTTCAAATTCGCGCTGGACGAAGTCGTCTACACCCTCGCGGGGCACGGCATCGCCACCGTCTGGACGGACGGCGTGCCCAAGCACAGCTTCGAGTTCGGCCCGCGCAGCCTCTTCCTCATTCCCCGCGGCGCGCACCGGCAGTTCGCCAACGCCCGCGGCGACCAGCCCCTGCGCATGGTCCACAACAACTACCTCCCCGTCGCCATGTCGCTCGAACCGGACCCGGAATTCTACTTCAATAACTCCTACCCCCACCCTGAGTTGCTCCAACCGCGTGAGGACGAGTTGTACGCAGTCGCCAAGCGCGCGCCGGACATGGGACGCGGCGCTACCTGGTACGGCAACTACTTCACCGACATGGCAGGGTGGAACGACCTCGTCCCGCACCGCCAGCGTGGCGGTGGTGGCCACGTCGTAGACGTCTCCTTCCCCAACTCCCAGATGGGCGGACACATGTCCGTCTTCCCGCCCGGGACCTACAAGAAGGGCCACCGGCACGGCCCGGGACGGGTCATCGTCATACCCGCGGGTGAGGGCTACTCCATCCTCTGGCCGGAGGGCGGCGAGAAGATCATCGCGCCGTGGCACGAGGGCAGCATGTTTACGCCGCCGGACCGCTGGTTCCACCAGCACTTCAACGTGAGCTTGGAGCCAGCCCGCTACCTCGCGCTTGCGCCGCTGCCGCAGTTCAGCGGGCACAGCGAGAAGGTAGAGGACCGAAGGCGCGACCAGATCGAGTACCCGTACGAAGAGCCCTGGATACGCGAGAAATTCGAGGAGGAGTTGAGCAAGCGCAGCCTCGAGAGCCTCATGCCCGAGGAGGCCTACAAGAACCCCGACTTCAAGTGGGGTTACGGCTCCGACGAGGAGCAGGGGGCTGTGCTCGGCCTCCAGCACAACCGCTAGCGCCAGCTATCCCGACCGGAACACGAGGGGCGGCTCAATGAGCCGCCCCTCGTAATTTCCCTTCTATGCCAGACGCTTGCCCTGCACCCCGTGAGGCCTAGACCAGCACCATTGACCGCACGTCGGGTATGCCGGACTTCGCGAGGCTCCAGTGTTCTCCGTAGTCCTCGCTCACGTAGAGGTCGTTGGCCGAAGCCGCTGCCAGCGCGCCGCTGGGGCCGGCCACCATCGTCCGGACCATCGTTTCAAAGGAATCGGGCAGGCCGCTGCCGAGCCGGTGCCAGTGAACTCCGCCGTCCTCGCTGCGGTAGATCCCGGCGTTTGCCGTCCCGTTGGCGCGCCATCCCGGCGGAGGAGTCGCCGCCGCGGCCGTGTACAGCAGGCTCGGGTCTTCCGGTGCCGCAACCAGGGGCATCGTGTACGGTCGGTCCAGACCCTCCTGCACCAGGCTCCAGTTCTGGCCGCCATCCTCGCTGCGGTGGAATCCGCATCCCGTCGTGGCGTACATGTGCTGTGCATCCGGGTCCGCTATCACCTCGTGGACGTCAAAGAACAGCCCTTCGTTCAGGCTCTCCCACGTCGCTCCGTCGTCCACGCTGCGGAACACGCCGCCTTCCTCCACGCCAACGTACACGCCGCCCGCTTGCGCCGGGTCGGGGAAGATCGAACGCACGTGCGGTATATGCGGGGGTGGGGGAAACGTCCACGTCTCACGGCCGGGGATGTCGTTGAAAGAATCGCAGCCAACCCAGGTCGCTCCGCCGTCGCCGATCCGGTACACCATCGCGGGCGAACCGC
>JAPOOH010000532.1 GCA_026713505.1 Chloroflexota bacterium
CCCCCGCCGGCCGTGTTGGGGGTCGGGCCTGCCCCGCCCCATCCACGGGTTTCTTGTGGGGCAGAGGCAAAGAACGTGGATGCCCGGAACGAGTCCCGGCATGACGACAAGTGAGAGAGGCGCGGTCAGAGAGTTTTTCCGTGGCCCGCCCCTATGCATATTAACTTCAGAAACGGGACCCCGGCCTCAGTCGAACACGCTGTAGTCCAGCGCGAGCTTTTCGCCGAGCCAGAGCGGGTAGTCGCGGTGGTCGGCGAGATCGTCGCCGGTGTTCGGATGCACCAGCACCGAGTGGCCCCGGCGGTTGAGCATCAGCCAAGGCACGAACGCGGCGAAGAGGTCCGGCTCGAAGGCCACCTGGAACATGTGCTTCGGGTGCGGCCCGACCAGATTGTCGCGCCAGCGCCCGAGCCGCACGGGGAAGCGCGCGATCAGACCGGTCCTGACCGCCGCGGCGGTCTGCCGCGTCGCAGGCTCGTAGTAGACGTGGGCGTGGTAGCTGGCGATTTCCACCGGCGGCAGTGAGGTTAAGCGCGCGGCTCGACGCTGACACCCTTGGTGCTCAGTAACTCCGAAAGCTCGCCGGTCTCGTACATCTCGCGGACGATGTCGCAGCCCCCCACGAACTCGCCCTTGACGTAGAGCTGCGGGATCGTCGGCCAGTCGCTGAAGCCCTTGATGCCCTGCCGGACCTCCGGGTCCTCGAGCACGTCGAATCCCTTGAAGCGCACGCCGAGCAGCGAAAGCATCTGCACCACCGTGGCGGAGAACCCGCACTGCGGGAACACCGGCGTCCCCTTCATGAACAGGACGACATCGTGCTCGTCGATGAGGCCCCGGATGCGATTCTCGACCGGTGCGCTGGTCGTGGCCTCGATCATGCGATATCCCCTTTCACTTTAAGTCAGTTACGCGTCCGCAGGGACGCTGGTCTGGAGCGCGAGCGCGTGCAGCTGATCGCCCATCCGCCCGCGCAGCGCGCGGTAGACCATCTGATGCTGCTCCACCCGCGACTTGCCGGCGAACGCCGCCGAAACCACGCGCGCCGCGTAGTGGTCGCCGTCGCCGCGCAGGTCGTCGATATGTATCTGGGCGTCAGGGAGCGCCTCTCGAATGAGCTGCTCGATCTCCTGAACGTCCATGGGCATCGGCGGTTCTCTCAGGCGTTGCGGTCTGCGGGAGCGCTCAACGCTCGTGCTCCGCCTCGCCGGCCATGTAGGCCGGCAACCACTCTTCGTGGATGCGGCGGAGCGCTGCTATCGATATGGCACTTGCACCCTCCACTGTCAACGCGGCCCCGCCCGTTAACCCGATCGCGGAGACCGGGACTCCGGCGCTTTCCGCGTCTGTCGTGAGCGCCGCGGCATCCTCCTGCGACGCGCTGACCAGGTACCGCCCCTGGTCCTCGCCGAAGAGCCAGCCGGCGGCGCCGGGCACACCGGGCGGAACCGCGATCCGGGCGCCGATGGTGCGGCCTGCGCCGAACGCCGCGAGCGCCATCTCGGCGAGCGCCACCAGCAGTCCGCCGTCGGAGATGTCGTGGCAGGCGGAGATCCGCCCCGCCTCGATCTGATGCCTGATGAAGTCGCCGTGGCGCCGCTCGGCGGCGAGATCGACGTCGGGTGGCGGCCCCTCCTCCCGGCCTTCGATCTCGCGCTGGTAGAGGGAGCGGGCGAGATGGCCGCCGTCACCGCCCACCAGCAGCAGCGCCTCGTCCGGCGCCTTGAGAGCGGGATCGCACATTCGCTCCAGATCGGCGATCAGCCCGAGGCCCCCGATGGACGGCGTGGGCAAAATCCCGGCACCCTCGGTCTCGTTGTAGAAGGAGACGTTGCCCGAGACGACCGGGAAGTCCAGTGCCCGGCACGCCTCGGCCATGCCCTCGATGCAGCCCGCGAACTGGCCCATCACGTGCGGCCGCTCGGGATTGCCGAAGTTGAGGCAATCGGTGACAGCCAATGGCCGCGCCCCTGCGGCGGTGAGGTTGCGCCAGGCCTCCGCCACCGCCTGCGCCCCGCCCGA
>JAPOOH010000571.1 GCA_026713505.1 Chloroflexota bacterium
GAGCTGAGTGCGATGACGCGGCAGAGCTTGACGGGCCGTCGCATCGGAGAGCTAGCTGAGTTGCAAGCCGAGCTTGAGGCTTGGTCGACTGACGTCAATACGCGCCAACGCGGAGTGGACTGGCAGATGAAGGTCGGCGACGGTCGCCGCCAGCTCAAGAGCGTCTACCCGAAAATCACTCACTGACAGACCACTAGCCCGTTATGCTCTGCAAGCGGCATATCCCTGTGTGAAAGAGACGAATCGATCGATTCTAGAGCGCATAACGGTTGAACTCGCCGACCATGGTTGGATCATTCCCTTTTGAAAGGAGATCCAACCATGATCGAGAAACTCTTCACAGGAAACGAGTCGGTTCAGGAGCACCGGACAGTTCCGCTGGCTGAATCCCGGCTCGCCTTCCTCAATCACTCCGCCTCGCAGGGGTACAGTCCGGACACCCTGCGGCGCATCGCTACGGCGCAGCTCGCGGTCGTCCGTCACGTGTCGTTCGGAAAGACTGGCAAGGCCTCGCTGCGGCAGGTCGAGGACGCCGTTGAGCACTGGGCCGCGCTCGACCCCGGCCGACGCAGCAAGCCGGGCACAGCGGCCCGGCGGCAACTCATCGCGAAGGCGGTCCACTGGCTGGAGTTCGCGGGCCGCTTGCAATGCCCTGCAGCCCTCCCGGCCGAGGCGTATGTGCAGCGGGTCGCGGAATTCGCCGACGAGTTGCGCCAGCAACTCGGCCGATCCGAAGCCACGATACGGCTCTATAGCGGACGGCTGCGGGAGTTGTTCCGCGGGCTGCAGGGCGAGCAGCGCGATCCAGACGACATTGGCGTGGCCGATATCGATCGGCTGCTGGCCCGGAAAGGCCCGGCAAGCGGTCTCTCTCGCTGCACCCAACGCAGCTACGGGAACGCCTTGCGAGCGTACTTCCGCTTCGCCGAACAGCGCGGCTGGTGCGCCCCGGGGCTGGCCGAGGCGGTCACCTCACCGCGCATCCACCAGGACGAGCGGCTGCCGTCCGGACCAGCGCCGGACGAGGTTCGAAGCCTGCTCGCGACAGCCGCCGGCGACCGTGCTGTCGACCTGCGGGACCGGGCCATTCTTCTGCTGCTTTCCGTCTACGGACTGCGTGCCGGGGAGGTAGCCGGCCTGCGTCTGGATGACATCGACTGGAGCACGGAGACGCTGTGCGTGCGCCGCCCCAAGACGGGTCGCGTCGACCGGTACCCCCTGGCACGCAGCGTCGGCGCCGCGATCATCCGCTACCTGCGCGCAGCCAGGCCGCGCTGCGTCGACCGCGCGATCTTCTTCACGGTCCACGCCCCCATCCGACCACTCAGCAGTGTGGGGATTTCCGCGCTGGTGATCCGGCGCATGCGACGCATCGGTGTCGAGGGCAAGCGCCGCGGGGCCCATTGCCTCAGACACGCCTGCGCTCAGCGCCTGCTCGATGACGGCCTCTCGCTGCACGAGATCGGGGACTACCTCGGCCATCGCAGCCTCGACTCGACCGCCGTCTACGCGAAGCTCGGTCTCGTCGCCCTGCGGCAAGTCGCGAACTTCGACTTGGAGGGGCTGGCATGACACTGCGCGCTGCAATCGATCAATACATCGACTTCCGGCAGTCACAGGGAGCACACTTCACCTGCATGGCGAACGCGCTGCGCCGCTACGCGCGGGATGTCGGCGACGCCATCGACTGCGACACCGCTACCGAGAGTCAGGCCAGTGCTTTCCTCCAGCAGGGTGTCCGATCCGGCTCCAACTACCGTGCCTGGAAGCACACTGTCCTGAACGGCTTCTACCGCTACGCGACCGCCCGGGGCCTGGCGACTCGTTCTCCCTTGCCGGCAGAGCGGCCCAAAGGCAGCCCTGGCGATCCTCCGCACATCTATTCGCACGACGAGTTGCACCGCTTGCTGGCCGCCACGGAGACCTTCCAGCCCCGTGTTAACCAGTTGGAACCAAAGACCTTCCGCACACTTATCCTGCTGCTGTACGGCACCGGGCTGCGACCCGGGGAGGCGTTCCGGCTCACACAGGCCGACGTGGACCTGTCCGACGCCCTGCTGACGGTGCGCGCGACAAAATGCTACAAGAATGTTGACCGAATAGCAATGTTGAGCTGGGCTCGCAAGAGCCTGTGAACAAAGGCCAAAGAGCCCGCATCACGCAACATAACTTTACGGCGGTCAGGCGCTATCGAGAAGAGCCAGCAAGCTGTCCCGTGCACCGTCGAAGGCTCCCTTCTTGATCCCCGGAGGAACACTTGCCGCCAGCATTTCAAGCTTTGCTACCGGACTGACCCGGAGATAGATTTCCGTGCTCTGCAAGGTAGCGTGCCCCAGCCAGAGCGATACTTTCCTGATGTCACGCGTGGCTTCCAAGGTGTGGAAAGCGCAGGAATGCGTTTATTCCGAGCTCGGAATAACAGGCACACTTCAGCCACGCACATGCTGCGGTCAGGAGTGGACATCAACACAATCCGCGCTTGGCTAGGGCACGCCAAGATCGACACGACCGCGGTCTACGCAGAGATTGACATGGAAGCCAAGGCGAGGGCGGTCGGCCTTGCCGACTCCGGAGAGGCGGGGCCGAGCAAGCCTTGGAGCCAGGATGAGGGCCTGATGGCCTTCCTGAGTTCCTTGTGACTATATCGAACCGTTATGCTCTGCAAGGCACCGGTCTGGCCCTTGTTTCACGCAGGGATATGCCGCTTGCAGAGCATAACGGGCTAGAGCGCATTTCGCGGCTGGCTCACCACCAGGTCCAGGTGCTTCCTGTACTGGTCCCGGGGCCAGCCGATCCACTCGTCGTGACAGGTCAGCGAGCGGGTCGCCTGGCTGAACAGCAAGCAGCCCAGCCGACGCCCCTGGCGGTCGAGCAGGAAGTAGCGCAGGTGCGGGCCCCGCGGCTGGCGGTAGCCGAGGTAGTGATGCCGCTCGATGTACTCGTTGAACAGCTGCACGTCCTCGCCCTGCTCGACGCACAGGAGGCGGAGCGGCTCCAGCTCCCGCAAGCCGGTCGCGATTAGCGGCTGGGGATCGCTGCGGCGGGTCGGCGGCGGCGGCTGGCGCGGTCCCGGGCGCATGCTCTCGACGCGTTTGGGGGGCAGTTGGAGGATGCCCGCCTGCGCGAGCTCCTCGAGCAGCCCCAGCGCGGCTGCGACCCGGTTGGAGCCGCTTGGCGTGCGCCAGTGCAGGTGCTCGCAGATGGTCTGGGCCAGTTCCTTGCGGCTCAGAGCCGGGAAGGTGGCGACGGTCTGCTGGATGTCGGCGATCTGCTTGCGGGTGAAGCGGCGGCCGAAGAAGGTGGTGCACTTGAGTTTCTTGATCAGCGGATCCACGCGATTACCCGACGATTCAACCTCACCATCGCAAATCCGGGCTGGGATGTTAAGGGGTTTAGAGAAAAATCTGCAGATTCCTTATAAGTGCCATTGAATCAATGCGATGGACCATGCTCAAAAAGCGCGGTTCTGGCCCGGCCTAACTCAGTGCCATTGGCCGGCGGCCGAGGCGCCGCTACGGAACTGGCGCGGGCGTGGCCGTTGGCCCTCGCCACGGTGTCCAGACCGGCTTCCGGGCCCGGGGCATCGAGAAGACGGAGCGGTCCGCGCGCCTCGGCAGCGATGGCGCGGAGCCGGGCGCAGAACCACACCCCGCGCCGCCCCCGATCACGATGGCGAGCACGACGAGCGCAGCGCCGTTGGCTTCGAGCTGGCGCTCGATTCGCCTCTCGCGCTCGTCCAGCAACTCGCTGCGGAGCTCGTTGACCTGCCGCTGCAGGTCGACCGTGACCGCGTTTTCGGGGTCGGCACCCGGATCGGATGAGGGGGATGGCGGCACGGGCTCGCGGGGTTCCGCCCGGGCGGACAGGCCCGCCGCGAGCATGGCGGCCGCAACAGCGGTCCGGAGCGCGCACTTGCGGCGCCGGTCCCTCGCCGGCGCTCGCCGCCCGGCGGGGCTAGTTCCCTGCGTCATCGCCCTCCCGCGGGTCGTACGCGGACTCGGGTCCGAACACGGTCCATTCCTCAAGCCAGTTCCCCTTCCGGCCGAAGGCCCCGATGTAGCCCTCCCCCTCGTCGTGCAGGGCCGGCGAATCCGCCTTCGGCCGCGGGTCGGGGTTGGCGAAGTCGCGCACGTCGCGCAGCCTGGGCTCGCGGTGCGAGATGAACTCCACCTCGTCCTGGATGCCGCCCCACAGGGTGCGGGGGGCGCTGCCGTACAGCAGCGCCCCGCTGACCGAGCTCTCGCCCTCGTGGAAGAGCAGCGCGGAGCGGCCGCGGGCGTCGATGGCGCCAGCCAGGAAGCGGGTCGTGAGCAGGTCGCGGACCCGCACGCCGCTGCCCGTGGAGAGCCGCAGCGCCACGGCCTTCCGCTCGCGCCTGCCGTAGGGGAATGCATGCACCAGGGTGACGTTGGACAGCGTCGGCAGCGAGCGCGGCTCGGCGTCATGTTTCTGGTCGTCGTTGCCGCCGGCGAGACCGTCCAGGCCCGTGTTGCCGTGCTGGACGTACAGGTGCGCGGCGGACCCGCGCCAGCCGCGCTCCCAGGACAGGCCTGCGCTGCGCGAGCCGCTGGCGACGCAGTGGTCGCAGCGGGCGCTGCCGCCGGAGAAGGCAAAGCCGGCGCCCAGGCTGTGGCGGGCCTGGACGTGGTCGAGCAGGGTGGCGCCGCCGGTCCCGTACAGCCCGATCGCGGGAGCGGGGGCCTGCGCCTCGTCGGCCGCCCCGGCGAACTCGACGCGCACGTAGCGCAGCAGGCCGCTGAAGCCGTCCGCTTCCGTGCCCCCGTAGACCCGCCGTTCGGCCGGCAGCACGCCCGGCGCCACACCCTGCTGGCGGGTCACCGGGGCCTTGCCGAGGATGCGCAGGCCGCCCCAGCAGCCGGGCCGGCGCTGTCCCACGAGTGACGAGCAGGTCAGCACGACGGGTGCCTGGCGGGTGCCCTCGGCGACGAGCCGGCCCCCGGGCTCGACGATGATCGCCGTGTTGGAGCCGAAGGCCAGCACGACCGTGCCGGCCTCGATGGTGAGCGTGGCGCCGTCGCGGACGAACAGCTGGTGGCCCAGGTAGTAGAGCGTGTCGCTGCGCAGGGTGGCGTCGGTGCGGATCTCGCGGTCGAAGCCGCGCCGGTTGAGCA
>JAPOOH010000129.1 GCA_026713505.1 Chloroflexota bacterium
CTGGAGATGTGGCGCGCTGTGGTGACCGTGGACTGGACGACGATGATGTCGGCTCCCGCCTCGACGGCGATGGGGGCGAGGCGCTTGGTGCGCGCCGGGGTGATCGACACGGCTGCGATCGCTCCGGTGTCCTTGATCTCGCGGACGCGCCGGCCGACGAGGTCTTCGCGGAACTCGGCGGTGTAGACGCGCTGCATGACGTCGGTAGCCTCCTCCCTGGGGGCGGAGGAGATGGCGTTCAGGGCGTCGGAGGGGTCATCGTAGCGGCAGTAAAGGCCTTCCAGGTTCATGACGCCTAAACCGCCCGCTTTAGCCATCAACCCCGCAAAGGCGGGGTTGACGATGGCGTCCATGGCGGAGGCGACGATGGGGATGGAGAAGCGATATGGGCCGATGGCGAGCTGGGTGACGGAGAGCTCAGGGTTGGTGGTGACGTCACCGGGTACGATGGCGACTTCCTCGAATCCATAGGTCCTTCGGAGCTCTTTAACGCGGACTGCTGGTAGCACCATCGCACGACCCCCCTGCGCGTTGTGGTTATTAGAACCAATGTAACAAACCGGCAGAGCGCGAGTCAACGCTTTGTTCGCGATTTCACAATGTTAATGAGGGGTAGTCGGGGGGCCTGTCATGTTCGCGCCGGTCCGGCGGGTTATCGAAGCACGCACGTGTGGCGCCGTTTGTGCCCATCCCCAGGGGCCGATTCCGCCCTGGGGATGGGGGCTGCTGGAAGTTGCCTTCCCTGCCGTGTCCGAGCCGCGGCCCTCATCTGGCCGCGTAGACGAGGCCCCGGGCAACGACCCGCCTCAGCCTTCTGATCAGCGCGACGAGCAGGCACAACAGCAGGAACAGCGGTACCAGGCTCGAAGACGCGAGCACCTGGTCTCCGATGAGCGGCATGGTGTACCCGGAGGCCGCTATCAGGCCGGAGCCACTCGAGGGAGGCGCGCCGGTTGGCGGAACGGTGGATGCCGCAGCGACAGGGGTGGGCTCCGGTGTCGGAGTCGGCGTTGGGGTGGGTGTTGCCGTGTGCGCGCCCGTTGGAGTCGGCGTGGGCGTGGGCGTGCTCTCTGTGAGCGAAAGCCGTATCCGCGCTGCCGGTTGGTACCGGCTCTCCCCGGGAGTGGAACCGGGGGCGAGCCCGGCGGAACGTGCGTCCCCAAGCGCGGGACCGCCCGGCGGCGTGGGCCCAGGTGTAGGCGTGCCTGGCGGCGTGGGCCCGGGCGTAGGCACGCCCGGCTGCGTGGGCCCGGGCGTAGGCGTGCCCGGCGGCGCGGGCTCAGGCGTAGGTACGTTTGTCGGCTGGTCCCCTGGCGCAAGCGGATCTCCTGGTCCAGGCGGGTTCGGGGGCTCAGGTTGACCCGGAGGCGGGTCTGATGCAGGTGGGGAGATGACCACACGCCGCAGGGCGGTGGAGCCTGTGCCGTGGTCGGACCGCGGGCTGGACCCGTCGGCATTCGAGGCGACTATCGTGACCTCGTACGTCGTGTCGGCGTCCAGGCCCGTAATAGTGGCGCGGGTCTGCAGACCGCTGTGGGGCTGGTTTTCCCACGCGCTGTCGCCTGCCTTCCGGTACGAGATGGCGTAGGACGTTACCGCCGGCTTGCCCCTCATCTCCGGCGCCGTCCAGGTCACGCTCAACGCGGACGTGGGCGAACTCGCGGACCGGGTTACGGATGGCGCGGCGGGTTGGGGCGGCGGCTCGTTCACGTTCCCCACGGAGATGACCACCGTGGTCTGGGCGTCGATGATGTGGCCGTCCCCGATGCCAAGGACGTTGAGGCCGTCGCTGGCTCCGATGACCACGGAATAGGTGCTCTGGGACTCGTAGTCCAGGGTTGCGCCCTGGGCTACGCTGAGCTGCCCTGTGGCAGAGTCAATGACGAACGGGGTGGACTCGGTAGTCAACGTATAGGTGAGGGTGTGGCCCTCCGTGTCTATGGCCGTTACCGGAGCACCCACGAGGGTCCCTGCAGGCGAATTCTCCGCCACCGTGCGCGTCTGGGCCTGGAAGGAGAACTGAGGAAGGGCGTTCACCACCGCAGCGGTGGCGCCTTCGCCGGAGCCCGACCACAAGCCCGCCCCTTCAGCGTTGTGCGCCCGCACCTGGACCTCGTACGTCGTCTCTTCCGTCAGGGCGGTGAGCGTTGTGCTCGTCCCCGTGCCGGTGAATGAGTGGTCCGTCCACGCCGCAGGGCTCTCACCCGTCGCGGCCTTCACCCGGTACTGCACATCGTAGTCGGTGATGGCCGCTCCTTTGTCGGCGGGGGCCGTCCACGCAACGTCCAGGCTGGTCGTGGAATCGGTTGTCGACTGCGTCACCGTGGGCGCGTCAGGCGCGTCCGGCGCCGACGCGTTCACCACTTCGATGGTCAGGCTGACGGCGGCGGGCTGGCCCTGCACCGTCCAGGTCACCTGTCCGGTGTAGGAGGACTTGGTCTCGTAGTCCAGCGTCGCGCTCACGCTGATCTGGCCCGTGGTGGAGTTGATGGCGAAGGCGTCCGCCGCATCGCCCGTCAGCGCGTAGGTCAGCGTTCCGCCGTTGTAGGGCGATCCCGTCACCGGGTCGCCCACCGTCGTGCCCACGGGGGAGCCCTCGACGATGTTCCGGCTTGCGCTGGCCTGACCCGTGATCGTCACCGTGCGGGAGGCGTACCCGCCGTAGGGGTCGCTCACGCCGTAGGTGACCGTGGAAGCGGCGGGATTGAGGGCGGTCGCCGTCAGGGTGTCCGAGTCGCTGCCCGTTATCGCGGCGGTGACCACGCCGGGGTAGGCGGACGAGGCCGAGTAGGTGAGCGTGTCGCCGTCCGCATCGGTGAACTTGCCGCTGACGTCGTAGTCCGTGGCGGCGGCGACGGCGATCGTGCTGTCAGCGAGGTCTGCTTCGGTAGTGCTGGTCGGCGGCGTGTTGGCCGTGCCCTCCCCGATGTCCGACCACGGGCCTTCGCCCTCGTCGCTGGTGACAGCGCGCACCTGCACCTCGTACGTCGCGCCCGCCGTCAGGTCCGGCAGGTTGAACGTGGTGGCGCTCGCCCCCAGCGTGCCGCTGTAGGCCGTCCAGTTGTTGGGGGTCTCGCCCTGGGCCACCTTCTTGCGGTACTGCGCCTCGTAGCCGCTGATGGTCGTGCCGTTGGCGGCTGCCGCCGTCCATGTCGCGTCCAGCGCCGGATCGGACTGCTCGCTGAACGTCGTGCGGGTGAGCGTGGGGGTGCCGGGCTTGCCCGCCTCCAGGTCGGTCACCTTGATGGTGATGTTTACGACCGCGTCAACGCCGCCCGCGGTGTACAGAATCTTGCCTGTGTAGGAGCTCGTCGTCTCGTAGTCCAGCGTCGCGCCTTTGGCTACCCTGACTTGGCCTGTGCGGTCCGCGTCGATGGTCCAGAGCCCGGCGGGGAAGTCGCTCAGCGAGAGGGAGTTCGCGTCCGCCTGGGGATTGCTGGCGGTGCGGCTGAACAGCCGCCCCACGACTGTTCGGGCATTCGAGTTCTCGTTGACGGACCAGATCTCGCTCCGAGTGCCCTTGAGATGGACCTTCAAGAAGTTGGTCCCGCCATAGCCGTCGCTGACCTTGAGGGTGATCGCCACATAA
>JAPOOH010000130.1 GCA_026713505.1 Chloroflexota bacterium
AGAAGGTCCGAGTGCAGTGCGAGCAGGTTGCGGTGGCGGATCGCCATGTGCATCACCGCCTCAACCCCCAGGCGCGACTGCACGAGGCTTCCCGTGGCGAGCGCGCTCATCCTCCCCTGCGCACGTGGGCTGTCCGCCACGTTCACCGCATCGACGCTGCCGGCGATGCCTCGGATCTTGTCCAGCGTCCCGCTGACGTCGAATCCCCGCGGCGGTGCGAGCTCGACCGTCACGACGAATGCACCTTGGGTGATGCGCTCCGCCAGCCCCGTCGGAGGAGCAGCCGGGGCTTCGACGCGCTGTGCCGGGGCACGAGAAGGCGTGGCCGAGCGGCGTGTCGAGGACTGCAGGACGCCGCGCACCGCGTCGCGCACCGCGGCGATGTGGGCAGGCGTCGTTCCGCAGCAACCCCCGATGGCTGACGCCCCCGCGCGTGCTATCTCGCGTGCCGTCTCAGCGAAGTACTCCTGGGACGCAGCATACTGCAGCCGTCCGCCCACGTAGGCGGGCAGGCCTGCGTTCGGCTGGACGATCAGTGGCACGGAGGCGGTCGCCGACATGTGCTCGTCGACGCTCAGCAGCAGGTCGGGCCCCACGCTGCAGTTCGCGCCCAGCGCCAGCAGTCCCGCATCCTTCAGCGCCGCGACGACATCTTCCGGCGAGTCTCCACCGGGCGTCAGCCCGTCGCCCGTGAATGTCATCTGGGCCATTACCGGAAGCTCCGAAACAGACTGCACCGCCTCGATGGCCTGCCTGAGTTGCGTGAGCGACGTGAACGTCTCGAGCAGGATCAGGTCCGCTCCGGCATCTGACAGCGCGGCAGCCTGTTCCGCGAAGACGTTCCAGGCCGACGCCGGGGAGAAGAGACCAGCCCCGGTCGCGTCGGGCGGCAGCGGGCCCATTGACCCCGCCACCCACACGGTCTGGCCGTGCAGTCGCGCCGCTTCTTTCGCCAGCGCAACCCCGGCGCGGTTCAGCTCTTCGACGCGCGAGGCCATCCCGTGGGTGCCCAGTTTGACCGCATTCGCTCCGAAAGTATTGGTCTCGATGAGTTCGGCGCCCGCGCGAAGGTAGGAGAGGTGAACGCCCTTCACGATGTCCGGCTGCTCGATGTTCGCCGGTTCCGGCAGGGCATTAGTCAGGCCGTGCTCGTACAACTGCGTGCCGGTGGCGCCGTCGCAGAGGAGCAGGCCGCGGGATAAACGTTCGGAGAGCGGAAGGACCATGGCGGAATCCTCTCAGATTGTAGCAGCGCCCTTCTCCGGCGTTGTGCGGAGCAGGCTGGACGGCTATCCTGCGCCTCTCTATGACGGGCCCGGAACTCACGCTCATCAACTGGCTGCTGGCGGCAACTCCGGTAGTCCTCCTCGTCGTCGCTATCCTCTGGCTCAACTGGAGCGCGCCGCGCGCGGGAGCCGCCGCCTGGCTTCTGGCGCTCGCACTGGCGCTCTTCGTCTTCGGCGCGGCGCGGGACCACACTGCCATCGCGAGCGCCAAGGGGCTCAGCCTCGCCGTTTTCGTCCTCACCATCGTCTGGACGTCCGTATACCTCTTCAACATGGTGGACCGGCTGAAGGGCATCGACGCCATCGGGCGTACGATGGCCGCGCTCGCCAGCGATAAACTCGTGCAGGCCCTGCTCATCGGATGGGGCTTCTCCAGCTTCATCCAGGGCATCACCGGTTTCGGCGTCCCCGTTGCTGTCTCCGCGCCGCTGCTCATCATGCTCGGCTTCTCTCCTGCCCGCGCAGCCGCGATGGCGCTCGTCGGGCACGGCTGGGCCGTGACGTTCGGCTCGATGGGGTCCTCCTACTACACCATCCAATTGGTAACCGGCATCGAGGGCGAAGTCATTGCGCCGCACATGGCGCTGCTCTTCGGGCCCATCATCGTCGCGAGCGGGATGCTGGTCGCCCACATCCAGGGCGGAATGAATGCTCTGCGTCGCAGTCTGCCGCTCGTCGTCGTCACCGGCGCGCTCATGGCTGCGGCGATGTACGCATTGGCGTGGGGCGGAGCCCCGCAGATTGCCTCCTCCGTTCCCGGTGTCCTCGGCATGGTGGCACTCGCCCTGCTCTCCCGCACCCCGCTCCTGCGCGGCGCGCCGCAAGCGGAGACCGCGTCCGAGACCCCGCCCGCCGGAGCCTCGGAAGAGCCCGCCGCTCCTCCTATGCCCTTCATCCTCGCCTTCATGCCCTACGTGCTGCTCATCACCCTGAGCGTCATATCGCAGATCGGCCCGGTGAAGGAGGCGGTGCGCGGCATACACTGGTCGCTCGACTACCCCGCCTTCACGACGGCCCAGGGGTTCGCCGTTGCCGCCGCGAACGACTACGCGCCCATACGCATCCTCAACCACCCGGCCCCGCTCATCTTCTTCAGCATCGTGATCAGCGCAGTTGTCTACGTCTTCGCCAAGCGATGGCGGAGAGGCGTCGCCTGGGAGGCGATGAAGCTCACGTACGGGCAGAGCCTCAGCTCTTCCATCGGCGTGACGACGATGGTGATGATGGCCGTGGTCATGGCGGACACCGGCATGACCGTTCTGCTCGCGCGCGGCATCGCCAACGCTTCCGGCCCTCTCTTCCCGTTCGTCTCCCCGTTCATCGGCCTGCTCGGCTCATTCATGAGCGGCAGCAACACCAACTCCAACGTCATGTTCGGCCCACTCCAACTGGAAACGGCACGAGCCCTCGGAATCGGGACCGTGACCATCTCCAGCATCCAGTCCATCGGCGCATCCGTGGGCAGCCCGATGGCCCCGGCCAAGGTGCTTGTGGGAGCGGCGGTCGTCGGCCTCGCGGGGAAGGAGCGGGAGATCTTCCGCATCGTCATCCCTTACATCCTCGGGCTGGTTTTGCTCGCCGGCATCGAGGCCATCATCATCATCGAACTGCTGCCCGCACTGTCGAGGTAACCCTTGCTTTCAGCCGCAACCAAACGCAAGCTCCGCCACGTCGTCCTTGCCGGGACGGTCGTCAGCTTTCCGTTGCTCTACATGGGCCCCGTAACCCTGGAAGAGCCGGTGGTAACTGCCGCCGGACTCGTGGTGGGGGTCGTAACCGCTGTGCTCGCTTGGCTCGCGTTCTAGGAAGGCTTCCATGACGAACACGCCGGAAAGAAGCGCACAGAGCCAGTTCGGTCGGCTCGCGGGGGCTTACGGAGCGAGCCGGACGCACGCGCAGGCGGGCGCACTCGCCTCCGCGGCGTCCATGCTGAGCGACCGCAGGTACGGGACAGCAATGGACATCGGGGCCGGGCCGGGATTCACCGCCTTCGCCGTCGCCGAGCGCTGCGACCGCGTCATCGCAACCGACGTGACACCGGAGATGCTGGAACAGGCGCGCACGCTCCGGCGTGAGCGCGGAGCCCCGCAGACCCAACTGGTGCTTGCCGCGGCCGAGTCCCTGCCCTGCCAGGACGGAAGCCTCGACCTCATCACCTGTCGCACCGCGGCGCACCATTTCCTGAACGTGGATGCGTGGTTGGGCGAGGTGCACCGAGCGCTGGCGCCGGGCGGCGAACTCATCCTCATCGACACCATCTCACCGGACGACGCGGAAGCGACTGCGTGGATGCACGACATCGAGATCTGGCGCGATCCTTCCCACGCGCGGAACCTCACCGAGGCCGAGTGGCTTGACGCCATCGAACGTGCGGGCCTGCGCATCGCCGAGACCGCGCTATCGCGCGTCGACCTGGAGTACCCGGACTGGACGGAGCGCGCGGGGATGGCGGGAGAAGAGGCCGCTCGATTGGGAGAAGCGCTGCGGGACGCCCCGGCGGCTCCCGCGGAAGCGTTCGGCATCACGTCCCACTCGGACGGGCGGATCGAGTTCTACTGGCCGATACTGAGCGTGAAGGCCGTAAAGCCGTAAGCCTAGTCCACCCCGCGCAACGACCGCTGCGCGGCGGCGACGCCGGCCCCTGCCTGCGTCTCGTACCCCTGCTCGCTCATCGCTTCTTCGAGCGCGCCCAGCACGGTAAGGACGTTGGGGCTGGTGCTGTTGTACCCCATCAGGCCGATACGCCACGCCTTGCCCGCAAGCGCCCCCAACCCGCCGCTCAGTTCGATGTTGTGCCGGTCCAGCAGGTAGCGGCGGGCTTGTGCCTCGTCAACCTCTTCCGGCGCGTGGACGGCGGTGAGACTAGGCAACTGCACTTCCGGGTCTGCCACGAGGCCCAACCCCATCGCGTTCAGCCCCGCATGGAGGGCTGCCGCATTCCTCGCGTGCCGTTCCCACCTCGCCTCGATGCCCTCCTCGGCGATCAACCGAAGCGCCTCGCGCAGCGCATAGATCATGGAGATTGGCGCGGTGTGATGGTACGCGCGACGGTCCCAGTAGCTGGTTAACTCGGTCAGGTCCAGATAGAAGCTCCGCACCTTGTTCGTCCGGCTCTGCAGTGTCTCCACGGCTCGCGGACTCAACGTCAGCGGCGCGAGTCCCGGAGGCGCGCCGACACACTTCTGCGTGCAGCTGTAGCAGACGTCTACGCCCCACTCGTCCACACGCATCTCTACACCGCCGAGCGAGGTCACCGCGTCAACAACCAGCAGCGCATCCGCCTCGTGCGCGACGTCCGCTATCTCCTTGATCGATGTGGCCGCGCCGGTGGATGTCTCCGCGTGCACCACGCCCACGGCCTTCACCTTTCCTGCCGCCTTCAAGGCCTCGCGCAGGCGGTCCGCGTCCACAGCCCCCCCTAACTCGTGCTCAACCCTGATGACGTTTGCACCGCTGCGCTCCGCGATCTCTCCCAGCCGTTGACCGAAGTAGCCGTTGATCCCAACCACGAACGTGTCGCCCGGCTCGATGATGTTCACCATCGACGCTTCCATCCCTGCCGTGCCGGTGCCGGAGATGGGCAGCGTCACCGGGTTCTCGGTCTGGAAGACGTACCGCAGCAGCGAGCGCACGTCGTCCATCACCGCCAAGAAGTTCGGGTCCAGGTGCCCGAGGAGCGACGAGGTCATCGCCTGCAGAACTCGAGGGTGCACGTTGGACGGTCCTGCTCCCATGAGCAGCCGGTTGGGAGGCGTAAAGGCAGTGGTCTCTTGCGTCATAGCGGCTCTCTCAACAGCTTTGGAATACGCACGCGCACAGTCCGGTGCGGGCGCGGGCGGACTGCATTATAGCAACAGCTTCTCTGCCGGAGAAGAATCCAGCAGTTCTTCTAGCCAAAGATTGAGACTGACCTACAACATATTGTGGATGGATTCGTCGCAGGCTGCTTCTATTGAGCAACGTTCCCGCGTTCTGCGTCGCCACGAGCTTGCGGATGGGACCGGCGGAGCCGCATAAAGACGATTGAATGCTAGACAAACGCATTGATTGAGTCTTAGACAACGTCTAACGTTTTCCTACACGTTCCTACCGAACGCACACGGCGGAGCAGCATAGTCCGATGCCAGCGAACGAAGGCATATACCACCAGCCCGTGATGGCCGCCCAGGTCCTCAACTGGCTTGGCGTGCGCCCCGGCGGAGCATACGTCGACTGTACGCTCGGGGACGCTGGGCACGCGACCGCCATCCTGGAAGCATCTGCACCGGATGGCCGCGTCCTCGGCCTCGACGCCGATCCGGAGGCCGTCCCGCCTGCAACTGAGCGGCTGCGCCGCTTCGGTGATCGTGCGGTTGTCGTCAACGCCAACTTCGGCACAGTCGCCTCGCAGGCTCACACCCACGGGTTCGTACCCGCGGACGGCGTGCTGTTCGATCTCGGACTCTCCTCCCGTCAATTGGACGCAGAGGAGCGCGGCTTCAGCTTCCGACGCTCTGCGCCGCTGGACATGCGGTTCACGCCGGTGGGGCGTTCCGCCGCGGACCTCGTCAATGGGCTGCCCGAGCGGGAGCTCGCTGACCTCATCTACGCCCTCGGCGAAGAGCCGCGCTCGCGCCGCATAGCCCGCGCTATCGTCGCCGCCCGCCCGTTGACCGACGCAATAGCGCTCGCCGACGTGGTCGCTCGCGCATCCGGGTACCGCAGGGGACGCACGCACCCCGCGACGCGCACTTTCCAGGCGCTCCGCATGGCCACGAACGACGAACTCGGCAACCTCCGCCGCGGCCTCAGCCAGGCCGCCTCCGTCCTGAACACCGGAGGGCGCCTCGTAACCATCGCCTACCACTCCGTGGAAGACCGGGAGGTCAAGCGCTTCGTTAACAGCGGCGAGGTCCGCCCCGTAGTGAAACGCGTCCTCAAGCCGGAAGCGGAGGAGATCGCCCGGAACAGGCGCAGCCGCAGTGCGCGGATGCGCGTGGCCGAACACACCCCAGGTTAGTGAGGTTTGATGACGAACGCACGTGAACAACTCTATGCCGCCATCGATGTCGGCACGACCAAAGTGGTGACACTCGTTGCGAGAGCTGGCGCGGACGGAGGCGTGGAAGTCCTGGCCAAGGGCTACGCAGCGTCCGCGGGTATGCGGAAGGGCATGGTCGTGACTCCGGACGCCATGAAGGAGTGCATCCGCTTCTCCACGCGTGAGGCGGAGAAGGCACTCGGACGCGGCCTGCCGCCGGCGATAGCCGGGGTCACTGGCAGCCACCTGCAGTCCCGGAATGTCCGCCACGGCGGCTCGGAAGAGGGTATTGTCGACAGTGACGGCTTCTTCACCCAGTCGAAGGTGGATGGGATCGTGCAGTCGACCGCGCAGAGCCCCATCGGCATGCGGGTGGTCCAGACGGTCCCACGGTCTTCGGAAGAGTCCCACGTGGTCCTGGGCGACATGGTGCCCATGGATACGCTCCGCTCCACCCTGTCCGCAGCGGGAGTTGCCATCTGCGGACTGGTGCCGGAGCACCTCGCAAGCGGCGAGGCCGTCCTCAACCCGGAAGAGCGCGTACTGGGCGTTGTCCTGGTGGACCTCGGCGGCGGCTCCACGGACGTGGTCGTCTACCGCGAAGGTTCACCCTGGTACTCCACCAGCATCCCCATCGCAGGGCAACGCTTCACAACCGACGTCGCGACCGGTCTCGGTCTGCTGCCCGTCGCAGCCGAACGTGCCAAGCTCGCGAAAGGCTCCGTCTGGTTCGAGCATCTCTCTGAGCGGGATACCGCACAGGTGAAGCCCGGCTTGGGCAGCAACGTCTCCTCCATACCGCTCAAGAAACTCAACAGGCTGCTGCATGACCGTGCCGTGGAACTCGTGCGTCTCATCATGCAGCGCCTCGCGTCCAACGGTCTCACGCACCTCCCGTCTGCAGGAATCGTACTCACCGGCGGAGGGTCCGCCCTCCCCGGGCTGGTGGAGATCGTGGCGGACTACGGCAAGAGGCCCGTGCGCATCGGGACTCCTTCGCCAACGCTGGGGCTCCCCGATGAGCTGATGGACCCAGCCTACTCCACCGCCGTCGGCCTGCTGCTCTGGGCGATACGTCAACGGCACGTAGAGACGCTCACTGAACTGAAGCAGGCTCGTGCGCCCGGTGGTCGGTCGGGAGGATGGCTCTCGCGATTCAAGTCCAGAGAGCCAACGGGAGCCGGCGTATGAGGCGGCCAAACAGGGCATTCCCGCAGCGGGAGTAACAGGGCAAACAAGCGGACGAGGGATCTCAGGAGCAAGACAACACCAACAGTCCAAACCAGGACCAGGCAAAGGGGTAACGGTTATGACAATGGAACTTTTCGGCAACGAGCACAAGGCGGACATTGACGGCATCGCGCGCGTCAAGGTCATCGGCGTCGGCGGCGGAGGGTGTAACGCCGTTAACCGGATGTACCGCGAGCGCGTACCGCACGTCGAGTACCTCGCCGTCAACACGGACGCACAGCACCTCGTGCGTCTCGACGTCCCGGTCAAGATTCGTATCGGCGACACGATCACCCGGGGCCTCGGCGTCGGAGGCGACCCCGAGATCGGTCGCACCGCTGCCGAAGAGTCCCGCGAGGAGATCTACGAATCGGTCCGTGGCGCGGACATGCTGTTCATCGCCAGCGGCATGGGCGGCGGCACCGGCACGGGCGCAGCTCCCGTCGTTGCGGAGGTCGCCAGGGAGACCGGCGCGCTCACCATCGCCGTCGTGACCAAGCCTTTCCGTTTCGAGGGCCGCAGGCGCGGCAAGAACGCCGATGATGGACTGGCGCGTCTCCGGGAGGCCGTCGATACACTCATCGTCGTTCCGAATGACCGCTTGGGCGCCATGTGCGACGAAGACCTCTCCGCTGAAGACGCCTTCAAGCTCGCAGACGACGTGCTGAGGCTCGGCGTCAAGTCCATTGCAGAGCTCGTGACCGTCCCCGGCGAGATCAACCTGGACTTCGCCGACGTGAAGACCATCATGAGCGGAGCGGGCCCGGCGTGGATGTCCATCGGCTCCGCCCACGGCGACAACCGGTCGGTCGAAGCCGCAAAGAGCGCTATCCACAGCCCCATGTTGGACGTCAACATCGAGGGCGCCCGAGGCGTTCTCCTCAACATCACCGGCGGCCCCAACATGACCCTCAAGGAAGTGCAGCGAGCCGCCGACGTCATCGCCAACTCCGTGGACCCCGACGCCAACATCATCTTCGGCATGGTCACCGACCCCAAGATGGAGGACGAGATGTGCGTGACGATCATCGCCACCGGCCTCCCCAGCATCGAGCAGATGAGCCTCAACGACGACGGCATCGCCGAGTTCCTCCGCCGCGCCATCAGCGACGAGACCGACTTCGACCTGCCGCCGTTCCTCCGCCCCAGCAACCGTCAGGCGACGGCCTGAGGGCACCCGTAAGCAACAACCGAACTCCGCCGCCTGTCCCCCACGACGGCGGAGCGCGGAGCAGGTTTCCCCAGGCCCGCTCCGCAGGTTTGGCGATCAAGCCCCCCGTGAGGCTCTCCTCCGGGGGGCCTTCGCTATGCATGCGCTGACGCCGCATTAACACCACATCTCGCGCCATCCCGCCCCAATCCCACTGTAACTGGTAGAATCCCTGAAATTGCCTATTGACTTTCTGTGCGCGTTGCAAAACAATACCTGCCGTCAGTCAAAAGGGCTTTATCTGGTAGCCCGCGCACCTTAAAATCCCCTATATTGTTGCCCAAGGCATGAGTGGAGTCCTCGCCATGAGAGACTCTCACACGATTTCAGTCGCGGAGCCCAGGGATGCACTGTCCTAACTGCGGAGACCCTAACACCCGGGTGACTGATTCCCGGGACACCGGCCAGGACATCCGCCGGCGCAGGGAATGCGTCCGGTGTGGGGTGCGCTTCACCACCTACGAACGCATCCAGCACGCCACGTTGCAGGTCATCAAGCGCGATGGCCGTCGCGACGAGTTTGACAAGCAGAAACTCCTCCGCAGCGTCCGCCTCGCCTGCACCAAGCGGCCTCTCCCCAGCGGTGCTTTGGAGAAGCTCGTCGACGAGATAGAGAACGACCTTCAGTACCTCGGTAAAGCCGAGGTTCCCGCCTCGGTCATCGGTGACAGGACACTCGACAAGCTGCGCCTTATCGACCCCGTTGCCTACATCCGCTACGCCAGTGTCTATCGCGACTACAGCACGCTGGACGGGTTCGTCGAAGAGATTCGCCAGTTGCAGGTCGCCGACTCTTCCGTCGCCGACTCGGACGTGAGTCAGCTCTCCCTCATCCCCAACGAGTACGCGGTGCCTGTCAAGCGCACCGGACGCCGGGGCCGCAGGCCGAGCATGACGCAGCCACTGGACGGCAGCCCCGCGCGCAGCTGATCCACCTTCCTTGGACGGCATATCCAGGCTTATGTGCCCCGGCCCTCGGGCCGGGGTGACCGGAAGTGCGCTCTCCCCTGCGCTCTTCCACGTCTCCCTCCTCCGCAGGCCCCTCTCGACGCGCCACGGGAGTGGGCCATCGGGCCCCGTTGGGAATCTTCCCGCGGGGCCCGCCCTGTTTAAGCCGCTATAATCCTTGCCATCCCTCCCGCACACGGACACACACTATGAATGAAAGCCCGCGAATCGCGATAACCCTCGGCGACCCCACCGGCATCGGGCCGGAGGTTGTCGCCAAGGCACTCTCCCAACCCGGTCTCGCAGAGGACGCCGCCCTGTTCGTGGTCGGCGCTCCCGGTGTTCTGGACCGGGCGCTCGACCTTGTCGGAAGCGGCCTGCGCGCCCGGAGCGTCGACGACACCTCGGACGCTCCATCGCCGGGACTCGTGAACGTCATCTCTCCGAATGAAGACGATGGGCTGGCCGCCCTGCCCTACGGGCAGACCTCCCCGCGCGCCGGAGCAGCGGCGGTCGAGTGGGCTTCTGCCGCTGCCCGCCTTGCGATGGAGGGCGCGGTGGACGCCATCGCGACTGCTCCCATCAGCAAGGAGGCTGTCCGGCTCGCCGGCCACGAGGACTTCGGTCACCAGGAGATCTACCAGCACCTCGCCGGCGTTCCCCGCGTCCTCACCATGCTCCTCACGAACGGGCTCAACGTTGTGCACCTCACAACGCACCACCCACTCCGGGACGCGGCCATCCATGTAACGCGGGAGCGGGTGCTGGAGGCGCTGCGCCTCACTCACGGATTCTTCACCGCGCACGGCGTGCCTGACCCGCGCATCGGCGTCGCTGCGCTGAACCCCCACGGAGGCGAGGCCGGCCTCATCGGCTCGGAGGAGATCGAAGAGATTCGCCCCGCCGTCCAGGACGCCAACGCCGAAGGCATCGACGCCACAGGCCCCGTTCCGGCAGACTCCATCTTCGGCCAGGCCATAGAGGGCAGGTACGACGCCGTACTCGCCATGTACCACGACCAGGGGCACATCGCCGTCAAGGTGCACGACTGGGCAGCGAGCATCACGCTCAACATAGGTCTTCCGTTCCTGCGCACCTCCGTCGACCACGGCACCGCGTTCGACATCGCAGGCAAGGGAATAGCGGACCCAACGGGCATGATCGAGGCCATCCGCTACGCCGCGGAGGTCTCCCGCACCGGGCGCCTGCCCTCGCCGCGTCAGGCGTAGCCACTCCGCCTGCAAGCTCCTCCTCACTCATCCTCGGTGCTATACTCTCCGCACGCGCCGGCACGAAATTTCGCTGGCGCTTCGTTGTACGGAGGGGTAGTCCTCATGCGAGTCGGGTTCGCAGGCGGCGGCGTCATGGCCGAGGCGATGTTCAGCAGAGCGATCGCTTCCGGGCTGTGCGCCGTGAGCGACGTCAGCGTCGGCGAGCCGGTTCCCACCCGCCGCGACGACCTCGCGGAGCGCTACGCCATCGCGGTCCACGCGGACAACGCGCCGGCGGTCAGGGGAGCGGAGATCGTCGTTATCGCGGTCAAGCCTCAACACGTCGGTCACGTCTACCACGACCTCCACGGCGCGCTCGACGCAGACCAGACCGTGCTCTCCATCGCCGCGGGAGTGACGATACGGTCGCTCTCCGAGGGCCTGGGGCACGAGCGCATCGTCCGAGTGATGCCCAACACTCCCGCCCAGATCGGCGCAGGCATCTCCGTCTGGACGGCGACGCCCACGGTGCCGGACGCCGCGCGGGACGCTGCCGCATCGCTCCTCGCAACCCTGGGGCGCGAGTGGCGCGTCGACAGCGAGGACTACCTGGACATGGCGACCGCCGTCTCCGGCAGTGGCCCCGCATACGTCTTCGCGTTCATCGAGGCGCTCACCGAGGCCGGCGTGTTTGTAGGCATGCCGCGCGACATGGCCCAGACGCTCGCCATAGAGACGGCGCTCGGCTCAGCCCGGCTCGCCAGCGAGTCCGGCGAATCGCCGGCCATCCTGCGGGAACGGGTCACGTCCCCCGGCGGCACTACGGCGGCAGCGCTGCGCGAGATGGAGCGCAGGGGATTCAAGAGCGCCCTCATCGAGGGAGTGTCCGCCGCATTCCGCCGCTCACAGGAGCTCGGAGGCAAGCGGTGAAAGCCTTCTCCCTCTTCATCATCCAGATCCTTCTGCTGGCGATACTCGCTCACGCCCTCCTCTCCTGGCTCGTGATTGCGGGCGTCAGGAACGAGACCCTTCTCCGCCTCTACCAGAGCGTAGGCATGATGCTGGACCCGCTCTACCGGCCCCTGCGGCGGGTCATCCCTTCTGTGGGGATGCTTGACCTCACTCCCCTCGCGGCCATCATCCTGCTTGTCGTCCTTCGCGAACTCATCCTCAGCCTCGGCTGAGACGCTGACCCACCGCTCACCTCCTCCATCGTTCCTGTGCCTCAGCGCAGGCGGGAACCTCGTGTGGGGTGAGAAGGAACAACCTACTCCGTGCACCGCACATCAGACGCCCCGCGTCTATAATGCCGTCCACTCATGCCCACAGCCGTCGTCTCCGATTCCAACGTATCCCTTCCTACGGACGTCACGCACGGCCTGCCGGTCTTCTTTGCACCGCTGGAGGTCCGCATCGGCGGACAGGTCTACGCCGACGGCGTGGACATCGCCCCCGGGGATTTCTACGAACTCCTGAGGTCGAGCGCGGAGCTTCCGACCACTGCAGCCCCCTCCCCTGGCGCGTTCCTCGATGCCATCATCCGGGCGGGCGAGGGCGCCGACGAGGTCGTCTGCTTGACCATCTCCGCCGACCTGAGCGCCGCGCACAATGCCGCGGCGGAAGCCGTCCGGCTCGCCGAAACGCAACTCCCCCACCTGCGCGTGTCGCTGGTGGACTCGCGTAGCGCGGGGGCGGCACAGGGCCTCATCGCGCTCGAGGCCGCGCGGCTGGCGGCCTCCGGCGCATCGACGAGCGACGTGCTCGCCCGCATGGACCGGCGCATCGGCGACACCCAATTCATCGGCTACCTGGACACGCTCTACTACCTCTGGCGCGGCGGTCGCGTCCCCCGGCTCTTCATGTGGATGGGCAGCGTCCTCAAGATGAAGCCTATCCTCCAACTCTCCGCCGGACGCATCGGCATGGTGGAGCGGCCCCGAACCGAGGCGAAGGCGCTGGCGCGACTGACCGCTATCGCCGCAGAGCGCACCGGGGGCCGCCCCACGCGCGTCGCCGTCATGCACGCCTCTGAGCCGGGGAAGGCGGAGATGCTCGCGGAACGGCTGCGGTCCCATCTGCAGATCGAGGAGCTCTTCATCACAGAGTTCACTCCCGCTATCGGCGCCCACACGGGACCCGGCCTCGTCGGCTGCGCCTTCCACCCCGTCGACTGAGCCATCCACGCGTCGTTGTGCTGCGCGCTTCATGTGAGGCGAGCCCTGCTGCCAGGCGGCCGCACCTCGGCCCAGGGCCGCGTTTTTTCTTGAAACTGTCGGATCCTGCCGGGTCCGGGCGGGGATCCACTCGTAAACCTGCCCTTCGCACCCGACAATACGGCCCCGTTTTCCGACAACTGATCCGACACAATGCGACAGCCATGCGACAAAATGCGACAAAATACGACAGTTTCCGACAGCGCCCCGCCGGTGCATGGGAGCAGTGCCCCCGGGGCACCGAAGACAGCGTAAGCGAACCTTCGTCGACCGCGAAAGAGGCGCGTCTCGCGACTACGGCGGAAGCGGACCACCGCAGATGAGACCGGAACCCCGCCCTCTCCTGTGGTACGCTAGCGCCACTCCCACCAAGTGAGGCAGCGAGACATGACCACTGTGCGCGTTGCGGAAGGCTCCATCACGCAGTACGAGGCGGACGCCGTCGTCGTCAACCTGTTCGAGGGGGTGACGTCGCCCGGCGGGGGCACCGGCGCCGTGGACCAGGCGCTGGACGGCGCCATCTCCGCGCTCATCGCGGACAAGGAGATCAGCGGCAGGCAGGGCGAGGCCGTCACCATTCACACGTTCGGCAAGCTGCCGGCCAAACGCGTCGTCGTGGTCGGTCTCGGCAAGCGCGAGAAGTTCGATGCGGACGCGGTGCGGGCCGTCTCCGGCGGCGTGGCTCGGCGGCTGCGGCAGATGAATGTGAAACGCGCTGCCACCATCGCCCACGGCGCGGGCATCGGCGGCCTGGATGCGGGCGACTCCGCGCAGGCGATGGCGGAGGGCACCCTCCTCGGCCTCTACGAGTTCAAGCGCTACCGCTCCAGGTCCAACGGCAGCGACGGTGACGACGGCAAGTCGCTCGACGAGATGGTCATCGTGGAGCGGGACGCGAGCCGCGTGCAGGCGCTGGCCACGGGCGCCGCGAAGGGTGCGCTCCTCGCCGAGTGCGCCATCATCGCGCGCGACCTCGTCAATGAGCCCGCGAACGTCGTCAACCCCGCGCGCATGGCCGAGGTTGCGACGGAGGTGGCCAACGACGCAGGGCTGCCGATCACCGTGCTGGGGCGCGAAGACATGATCGAGCGCGGGATGGGCGCGATGCTGGCCGTGACGCAGGGCAGCGCCAACGAGCCGCGCCTCATCATCATGGAGTACACCGGCGACCCGGAGAACCCGGAGAATAACGTCGCCATCGTGGGCAAGGGCATCACATTCGACTCCGGAGGGATCTCCATCAAACCCGCGGCCAGCATGTGGGAGATGAAGGGCGACATGAGCGGCGGCGCGTCTGTCATCGGCGCCATGAAGGGCATCGCCGCGCTGAAGCCGAAGATCAACGTCTTCGGCGTCGTCCCCGCGGTGGAGAACATGCCGTCCGGCACCGCGCAGCGTCCCGGCGACATCATCCGCGCCATGAACGGCAAGACGATCGAGGTCGACAACACGGACGCTGAGGGGCGGCTCATCCTGGCCGACGCCATCTGCTACATCAAGGAGGTCAGGAAGGCGCGCCGGGTCGTGGATATCGCCACGCTCACCGGCGCGGTCGTCGTCGCGCTGGGGCACGTCGCAAGCGGCGTCATGGGCACGTCGCAGGAGCTCGTGGACTCCGTGCTCACCGCGTCGAAGTCCACCGGCGAGAAGATGTGGCAGCTGCCCCTGTTCGAGGAGTACAAGCGGCAGAACCGCTCCGACTACGCGGACGTGAAGAACACGGGTGGGCGTCCGGCGGGCAGCATCACCGCGGCGCTCTTCATCGGCGAGTTCACGGAAGACGTGGAGTGGGCGCACCTGGACATCGCCGGGACCTTCATGTCGGAGCGCGCGAGCGGCCACGTCGTCAAGGGCGCCACGGGCGTCCCCACCCGCACGCTCGTGCGGCTCGTGGAAGACCTGGCTGAGGTCTAGGAACCCGAGCCGTCTACGTCACCGCGATGCCCGGCGACCCACGCCCCGCCGGGCGAGGCCTCCCCTCCACGGGCCGTAGCTGGCTGACTCGGAGGATCTGCAACGGCTCGTCGCTGATGCACTCGAAGCCGTAGCGGGTGTAGCGAGGCGTGTAGATGCCCTCCATGGGGCTCAGGTCGCCGAAGTGCGTATCGCCCTCGCCGAAGAACCGGGCCTGGCCTGAGAGCACCAGCCAGTAGCCGTCCTGGTCGTTGTGGTAGTGCAGCGCGTTGCCCTGCCCTCTCTGCATGATCTGGACCGTGCTGACCATGCTGTCGTTGTAGAGCAGGTCGTAGGAGCGGCCCTTCTCCGGACCGCGGTCGCGTGCTCCGGGATCCGCGGCGCCCGGGTAGTTGAACCGTTTCACCTCGTTCGGCATGACCTCCTCCTCTCCTCGTGCGTGCTGCCTGGGTCGAAGGCCCGCTACGCGCGCGCCTGCTCCGGTCTCCGTGCCTGGGGCTTGCCCTCCACCGGGCGCAGCTGGCTGATGCGGAGGATTTGCAGAGGCTCGTCGTCGACGCTCTCGAACGAATAGCGCGTGTAGCGGGGCATGAAGATGCCCTCCATCGGGCCGAGGTCGCCGTAGTGCGTGTCGCCCTCGCCGGTGAAGCGCGCCTTCCCCGCTAGCACCATCCAGTAGCCGTCCTGGTCGTTGTGATGGTGGAGACCGGTGGTCTGCCCCTTCTCCATAACCTGGATGGTGCTTACGACAAGGTGGTTGGAGATCAGATCGTACGAACGACCTCGCGTGGGTCCGCGGTCGCGCGCGCTGGGGTCCGCAGGGCCGGGAAACTTGAATCGCCTGACCTCTTCCGCCATGGCCTGCCCTCCTCGCGTGTGCTGCCGGACTGCTTTCACGCAGACTATACCCCTCCGACCTGCAACTCGCACGCGCGGCGAGGGCGTGTTCGAGGGGACAGCAACCCGGCTCCACGGAGAGTGGAGCGGAGGTACACGCTTCCCGGAAGGAGGCTTCCTGCTACTCCGGCGGGTCGGTGTCGGAGGGAGGCGGCATCGACTGCGCGCGCTGCAGGGTCAGCCTCCTGTAGTAGGCGAGGACTGAGAAGGAGAGCCAGGATGCCCCGAACGCCGTCATCCCGGCGACGCGCAGGTCCTGTACGCCGTTGTGGGTCAGTACGACGCCCGCAACGACCATCACGAGACAGAACACCGTAAACCAACGGCCCATCCCCGCCGTCGTCGTCATAACCGTCTTCTCCCTCCCAGTAAGGCCGCAAGACCCCGCGCCACGGGGAGGGAAAGAGTACACGGAGACGCGGGCTGTCGTGAACGAGACAAGGTTGCGGAATGCCGTGGCTTTGGTTCCAGGGCCACGGCTCAACGTGCCTCTGCTACAATGAGGCTTCCGTGGTGGGCGTGGTCGAGGGGTTAAGACGCCAGGTTGTGGCCCTGGAGATCGAGGGTTCGATTCCCTCCGCTCACCCCAGTTTCCATCTGTCAGAGACTCAGGGCGAACGCGCGCGCTCAGCCGTTGGCTGGCCGTGGCCTGCGCGCGAGCAGGAGCAGTGTGCCCCCGGCGGCGCTCAGCGCGGCGCTGATCGTGAAGATGAGCGAGTAGCTCCCCGTGGCGTCGAACGACCACGCCGCCATCAACGGACCGAGCGAGTTGCTCAACATCTGCGCGGGCGAGACCATCCCCCGTATCCCCCCGATGGAGTCCCGCCCGAAATAGTCCGCCCACACCACGTTCATCACCGTGAACAGGATGCCCGTCGCCGCCCCGAACAGCAGCCCGAATGCATACGACAGCAGCGCGTTGTCCGCGAACAGGAACAGCACGATGCTCAGCGCCATGAAGTAGTAGCTCGCCGCCATCATCCGCTGCACCGGCATGCGTTCGATGGCGAACCCCGCCGCGATGGAGACGGGCATCGATATCAACGGCGAGAGCGACAGAGAGATCACCGCTGCTTCGCTGGAGACCCCAACGTCCGTGAGGTAGGAGAACCAGTGGAAGTGGATGCTGGTCGTCACGAAACTCTGGATGCTCACTGCCCCCGCGACCAGGTAGAAGGCGGGCGAGCGAAGCGCCATCCGCCGGTTGAACGACACCTCTCGGGGCGCCGCAGCCGAGCGGCGCTGCCGGGATGCGTCCCGGATGTCCACGCCGTCCGGCAGCAACCCGTAGTCCTCCGGGCGACGCCGCAGGAACAGCAGCGCGGGCAGCAATGACGACGCCCACACGGTGATACCCATCGCAACCCAGGCCGACCGCCATGTTCCGACGGTGAGGATGCGCTCCACCATCACCGGGAACGCGATCTGCCCCAGCCGCTGCCCGATGTTCGCGAACGCGCTCGCCCTGCCCCGCATGACGATGAACCACTTGGGGATGACGACCCCGATGACCATGAAGAACGTGCAGGCGATGATGGTGCGGCCGGCTATCTGCAACGCGAAGTGATGCCACAGCTCCTGCACCGCGCCCATCAGCACGAACGTCAGCCCCATCAGCGCGATGGCAACCGACATGACGATGCGCGAGCCGTAGCGGTCCATCAGCGGGCCGACCACCAGCGACGCCAGCCCGCCCATGAACGAGCCGATGGACATCGGCAGCGTGTACAGAAACCGGCTCCAGCCGAACTCCTCGGTCATCGGTCCCTGGAACACGCCGAGCACGGGATTCGTCTCGACGCCCCCGGCGAAGGAAATCACCGAGAGCACCGCAACGATGGTCCAACCGTAGAACCAACGCCCCTTTCGCCGCTGAGGGGTCTGAGGACCCTCAGTCTCGTGCATGGCTCGGTTTCCCTCTCCCTTGGGGAGAGGCCGCAGCCTGGAGGGCGGAGGGGGAGTGTGCCCGGCCGTGCCGGGGACGGGGCCTCATCAGGGCACGGTTATGATGAACTTACCGAAGTGCTCCGATCGCTCCATCTCATCGTGCGCGGCGGCAGCCTCCGACAGCGGCACCGTCGCGTGGATGGCCGAGCTGATCTGCCCCTTGCCCGCGGCGTCGACGATGCGGCGCAGCTCATCCGTCGAACCCATGAAGGTACCGAACACGCGCAGCTCCTTGCTGAAGAGCTGGCCCAGGTGGATCTGCGCCTGAAAGCCCGCGGTGACTCCACAGATGCCGTACCGGCCCCCTCGCGCGAGGGCGCCGTAGGCGTCTTCAAAGAACGCCGCGCCGGTGCTATCGACCACGAGGTCCACGCCGCGCCCGCCGGTCAGCTCCTTCATGCGCTGACCGAGGTCCTCCACCTTGTAGTTGATGGCGAAGTCCGCACCCAGTTCCTTGGACTTCCGCACCTTCTCGCCCGTGCTCGTCGCCGCGATGCACGTCGCCCCGACGACGCCCTTGATGAGCTGGATGGCGGCTGTACCGACACCGCTGGACGAGGAGAGCACGATGGCAGTCTCGGTGGGTTGCAGCCTCCCCTCCCGCACCACGATGCCCCATGTCGGCAGGTAGATGGTCGGCAGCGCCGCGGCCTGCTCGAACGACAGCGAGTCCGGTATCGGCACCACGTTCTCAGCCGGAACGGAAACGAGCTCGGCGTTGGACCCCTGCCGGTTCGTGCCGAGCATCTGCGGAGGGCTCGAGCTGCAGAGCGGATTGACGACGACGCGGTCTCCCTCGCTCAGGCCGTCCACGTCCTCGCCCACCGCCGCGATCTCCCCGGCGCAGTCGCCGCCGAGGATGCGCGGCATGTCCTCCGGCGCAACCTTCGTGCCCCGCAGACCGGCGCGGGTGTACAGGTCCAGCCGGTTCAGCGACGCCGCGTGCACGCGGACGAGCACCTCGCCCGGTCCGGCCTCCGGCTCCGGCATGTCGCCGTACTGGATGACGGAGGACCCTCCGTGGTTCCGTATGAATGCTGCCTTCACCGTTCGCTCTCCTGTTTCATCAGACGTTGTCTCTTCGTGAGCACCCCATGTGGAGTGCAGGGGGGTGCCCCACTCTGCCGGGGGCGTTGGAGTATCTCCCCACGAGCATTCGGGTGGGTGGGAAGGACCACGCCTGTCGGCAAGGGTTACCCCGATACTCCCTTGCAGAGGGAACGGCGCCCTGTGGGCGCTAGCTCAGGTGCTTCGCGTAGAACGCGAATACCTTCTCCCAGCCGTCCTTGGCCTGCTCCGGACGGTGCGACGTGCCGCTCCAGTTGAAGAACGCGTGCCCCGCGCCGTCGTAGCGGTGGAACTCGTACTCCTTGCCGTGCTTCTGCAGCTCCGCCTCTATGGCGTTCACCTGCTCGATGTCCGGGTTCCCGTCGTCGTTGCCGAACAACCCCAGAACGGGACAGCCCATGTTGGACGTCATGTCGATGACCGGAGTCGGCTGATTCTCGTTGATGCGGTCCGGGGTCGGAATCACGTTGCCGCCCCAGCAGTCGACCGCCGCGTCGAGCTCCAGGTTGCAGCCCGCCATGTAGGCGACGCGCCCGCCGGAGCAGAAGCCGATGACGCCCACCTTGCCCGTCGCGTCGTCGCGGGCGCGGATGTAGTCCAGCGCGCCCTGCAGGTCGCCCAGGACGAATGCATCGCGCTGTCCCCCGTCGCCGCGGATGCGGGCCGACATCTCAGCGGGGGTCCCGGGGCCCATGCGGTGGTGCAGGTTCGGGCAGACCGCCAGGTAGCCGTGGTGGGCGAACCGGCGCGTCACCTCTATGCACCACTCGTCCCATCCCGGCATGTGGTGCGCCACCAGCACCGTTGCGAACGGGCCGGGGCCTTCCGGCCTCGCTACGTAAGCGTCTATCTCGTCGCCGTTGTGTCCGGTGATCTGGACCGTCTGAGTCGTCATTCCCGGGTGCAGGACCGTTACTGCTGCCATGCGCTTCCCTCCTCCGTGTTACTGCTGCGTATCCTCCCCCAAGCCCGCCTACCCCACGTAGGCAACCGCCTCTATCTCGAGGATGAACTCCGGCCTTGCGAGGCGCGAGACCACCAGGAGTGTGCTCGTCGGCGGGTTCTCCGGACGGTGCTCCGCCCGCGCAGCGCGCACCGCCTCCAGGTGCTCTTCCCCCACGACGTATACCGTCGTCTTGACGATGTCCCCGAACGTCCCGCCGACCGATTCGACAGCGGTCCGCAGGTTCTTCATCACCTGCCCTACCTGCGCGGCGGGGTCGCCAACACCCACCACGTCGCCGTTCTCGTCGGAGGCGG
>JAPOOH010000131.1 GCA_026713505.1 Chloroflexota bacterium
ATGGGACCAGCAGGAGCACGACGGAGCGTGGTTCGGACGCTGGGGCGTGAACTACATATACGGAACGGGCGCGGTGCTCCCCGCCCTGCAGGCGCTGGGCGTGGACATGACGCAGCCCCGCGTGCGGCGCGCGGTGGAATGGCTCCTCGCACACCAGAACGCAGATGGCGGATGGGGAGAGACCTGCATCAGCTACCCGGACCCGTCGCTGCGCGGGCAGGGCGAAAGCACGCCCTCGCAGACATCATGGGCGCTCATAGCGCTCATCGCGGCGGGCGAGGCGCGCCACGAGTCCGTGAGGCGGGGCGTCGAGTTCCTGCTGGAGCGTCAGCAGGACGACGGAACGTGGGGCGAACCCCAGTTCACGGGATGTGGCTTCCCGGGCTACGGCCCCGGCGACCAGCCCGAAGAGTACGAACCCCTTGACGGGCCGAACTCGCAGGGACCTGAGCTCAGCGCCGCGTTCATGATCAACTACCACCTCTACCGCAACTACTTCCCGCTCTGGGCACTCGGACGTTACGCGCAGGCGTGTTGACCGCCCCGGCGCCGCGGGAAAGAGAAACGCCGGAGCGTTCGTGTACTACAATCGCCGCGTCTGCATGGCTGCAACGCGCGTGTTCCCGGTTGAAGCTACGTGGAAGCGGCGCGAGCGGATCGCCGGAGAAGAGTACGCTGGTCTGCGGGACGGGAGGTGGGCTCATGGCCTCGACGTGGACGACCATCGACGTGGACGGCAGCGCGATGGAGTCGTACCTGGCCCTGCCCGAGGGCGACGGCCCCTTCCCGGGAGTCGTCGTCGCGATGCACGCTTACGGCGTCGACGCCGGAGTCCGCAGGTTCTGCGACGACCTGGCGCTCGAAGGGTTCGCGGCCATAGCCCCCTACCTTTACCACCGCAACACGGGCATGACCGTCCACGAGTTCAGCTCCATTCCCTTCGGCGACCCGCGCCGGCAGGAGGAAGCAGCCGTCAGGAGAAGCATCACCACCCTCGAAACGCTCCACCGCGACACGCTTGCCGCCCTGGCATGCCTGCGCGAACTGCCGCAGGTCGGCGAGTCCCCGGTAGGCATCACCGGGTTCTGCCTCGGCGGGCGCGTCTCGCTCTACATGGCCGGGGCCTCCGACGATTTCGCCGCCTCCGCCATCTTCTACGGCACGGACATGAACCGTGGGCGCGCCGGCGATCCGGCTCCACTCGCGTTCGCTCCCAGCATCCGCTGCGCGCTCGCGGGTTTCTTCGGCAGCGAGGACCAGAACCCCAGCCCCGCCGACGTGGACGAGGTGGACCGCGAGCTGGACCGGCTGGGGATACCGCATACCTTCTACCGGTTCGAGGGAGCGCCCCACGCCTTCAACGACCCGTTCAACCCCGTGCGGTGGACCCCGGCGCCCGCCGCGGAATCGTGGCGGCTGCTCCTGGACTTCTTCCGGGGCGCACTCAGCCCCACGCCTCAGCCGACCCGATAACCGCCCGCCGCCGTCCGGCGCACAAAGAACAGTAGAGCGAGGAAGCCCATGCGCCTGCAGAACAGGACCATCATCGTGACCGGCTCCGGACGGAACATCGGCGAGGGCATCGCCCATACGCTCGCAGACGAGGGCGCACGCGTCGCCGTCGTGGACGTCATCCGCGAGCGCGCCGAAGCCGTTGCCTCCGCCGTCAACGCTGCGCACGACGCTGCCGCCATCCCGATCGCCTGCGACGTCACGAACAGCGCCGACGTGCAGGCGATGGTGGCCAGGGTCGTCGATGCCTGGGGCGACATCTACGCCCTCGTGAACAACGTCGGCGTCGTCGACCGGAAGGACATCCTCGAGACCGAGGAAGCCGAGTGGGACCGCGTCATCAACATCTCCCTGAAGAGCGTCTTCCTCGTCTCCAAGTACGTCGCCCAGCGCATGGTTGAACAGGGCAAGGGCGGACGCATCATCAACATCGGTTCCACGTCAGGGCTGTCGGGACGCTCGGGCGCCGTCGCGTACCCCTCCGCGAAGGCCGGCGTCTACAACCTCAGCCGGTCGCTCGCCATCCAGCTCGGCCCGCACGGCATCCGGGTCAACACTGTCACGCCCAACCGCATACGCACCGAGGCCGAGCCGGGCGCTCCGCCACGGGCCCGGCAGGTCACCAACCTCGTGGGCAGGCAGGGGACGCCGCAGGACGTTGCGGCCGCCGTCGCCTTCCTCGCCTCCGACGAGGCCGACTTCATCACCGGCTCCGACATCACCGTGGACGGCGGCGTCCGTGCAGGATAGAGAACGCTTGGTCCCCGGCCCTCCGCCGGCGGCGCAGTAGAATCACGGCGAGGAGCCGAGGGAGGAATGGGGACCCACGCAAGGCAGTTCGATCCCGACGACCGCGGGCCGCTTGACGGCCTGCGGGTGCTGGACATGTCGCGGCTCGTGGCCGGGAACATGCTCACGCTCCAGCTGGCGGACTTCGGCGCAGAGGGCGTCAAGATCGAGGCGCTGCCGAACGGCGACCCCCTGCGCGCCTGGGGCGACAACTCCGTGCAGACGCACTGGAAGACGTACTGCCGTAACAAGAAAAGCGTGTCGGTCAACCTGCGCGAGGAGGACGGCCGGGCGCTCGTGCGGCGGCTCGCCGGAGACGCGGACGTGCTCGTGGAGAACTTCATCCCCGGACGCCTGGAGGAGATGGGGCTCGCGCCGGAGGCGTTGATCGCGGACAACCCCGGCCTGGTTGTGGTGCGCGTTTCGGGGTTCGGCCAGACCGGGCCGTATCGGGACAGGCCGGGGTTCGGCACGCTGGTGGAGGCGATGTCCGGGTTCGCGGACCGGAACGGCTTCCCGGACCGTGAGCCGGTCCTGCCGCCGATGGCGCTGGCGGACATGGCGGCCGGTCTGTATGGCGCGATGGCCGTGCTGATAGCGCTGCGCGAGCGCGAGGTGAGGGGCGGCGCGGGACAGGTGATAGACCTCTCGCTCCTCGAACCGGTCTTCTCCATCCTGGGCGCGGATGCGGCGGGCTACCGGGTGGACGGCAGCGTGAAGCAGCGTGTGGGCAGCGCCTCCAACACAGCGTCGCCCCGGAACGTCTACGCCACCAAGGACGGCAAGTGGGTCGCGCTGTCGGCCTCCATCCAGTCGATGGCGGAGCGCGTGTTCCGGGTAGTCGGCAGGGAGGACGCCATCGACGACCCCCGTTTCCGGAACAACGCCCAGCGGGTGCGGAACCGGGACGAGGTCGATGCCATCGTCGGGGGCTGGATGGCCGAGCGCGGGCTGGACGAAGCGCTCGCCGAGTTCAACGCCGCGGGCGTGACCGCCGGGCCCGTCTACGACATCTCCCAGTTCCTCGAGGACCCGCACGTCGTGGAGCGCGAGGTAGTGGTCGACCTGCCGGACGAAGACGTGGGGACGGTCCCGGTGCACAACATCCTGCCCCGGCTCTCCCGGACGCCGGGCACGTTCCGCTATCCCGCGCCCCGGCTGGGGCAGCACAACGACGAGATATTCGGCGGAGCGGGCGTCTCCGCCGAGGAGCTGGCCGACCTTCGAGAGCGAGGTGTGATCGGATGACCGACGAACGAAAGCCCCCGGTGTGGCGGTCGCTGCTGTACGTGCCGGCGAACGTTGAACGCTATCTGGCCAGGGCCCACGAGCGGGGCGCCGACGGCATCATCCTCGACCTCGAGGACTCGGTGCCGCTCGCGGAGAAGGCGTCGGCGCGGGAGGGCGTGCAGGCGGCTGCGGAGCGTGTCGGGCAGGCGGGGGCGGACGTGCTGGTGCGCGTCAACCAGCCGCTGCGGCTCGCCGTTCGCGACATCGAGGCCAGCGTATCGCCCGCTGTCGACGCCCTCGTTTTGCCGAAGGTCGCCGGGCCCGCCCACCTCAGGCTGCTCGACGAGATGGTCTCGGAACTGGAGGCGGAGCGCGGGATGGCGGTCGGCGCCACGGCGTTCCTGGCGATGGTGGAGACGCCGGAGGCCTTCTTCCAGATCGGCGAGATCGCGAAGGCGAGCCCGCGCATCGCGGCCATCACCATCGGCGCGGAGGACCTCGCGTCGTCGTTGGGGATGCAGCCGGACTCCGAAACGCTGCTCTACCCGAAGACGCAGTCCGTGTACGCGGCGAAGGCGGCGGGCGTGATGGCGCTGGGCATCTTCGGCACCGTCGCCGACTACCAGGACCTGGACGCCGTGCGGGAGGTGGCGCTCAAGGCGCGGCGGTTCGGGCTCGAGGGCGCGTCGTGCATCCACCCGAGCGTCGTGCCCGTGCTCA
>JAPOOH010000132.1 GCA_026713505.1 Chloroflexota bacterium
CCGGCTTGGCCCTGGCCCCCCGGGTCTCCGGGGAGGGGCCCTCCGCGGCGGGCGACGACCGGGCTGGGGAGCCGGTCCGGATGGGTCACCGCATAGTCGAGCGCAACGTACCCGCCACCGCCCGTGCCGACGAGGTGGAGACGGGGAAGGCCCAGATGCGAAACCAGGGCATGAAGGTCATCCGTGGGATAGGTCGCCAGTTCTTCCGTTGAGGAGTCACGGGACCGGCCCCAGCCCCTGCGGTCGTACCTGATGCAGCGATACCCGGCGTCAGCGAAGGCGGGCACCTGGTACTCCCAGGCCTCGGTGTTCCCCGTGAACGCGTGCAGGAGGACGACCGGAGCGCCATCGCCGCCCGCGTCTTCGTACCAGAGGTTTGCATCGCGAAGGTCCAGGTAGGGCATGAGCGGCCTCACTTGACCAGCGCGTAGCAGTGGAAGTCCCGAGGCTCGGCGCTGACGTTGGGGTGGATGCTCCAGCGCTTGAGCGTACCTTCCCGGACGAGCCCCGCCTTCTCCAGTACCCGCGCGGATGCGTGGTTCTCGATGTCGCACACCGACCAGATGCGGTACACCTCGGGTTGATCGAGCGCCCACTGCACGATCGTTCTCGCCGCCTCCGTTGCGAACCCTCTCCCCCACTCGGACCTGGAGAGGTGGTACCCGAAGCTGACTTCATAGTACCTGCGCTCCTCTTCGGTGCTGAGAAAGTCGTCCTTCCTGACAGTCTGTATCGTCATCGACAGGAGCCCCATGAGCCTGCGGTCTGCCCTCCCTTCGACGATCCATGCATGGACCGTGCCGGCCTCCCTGGCCTCCAACAGCAGACGGAGAAAGGTGCGGGTCTGTTCCACGCTCTCATGGGGTCGCCAGGACAGGAGTCGGGTCACCTCGGGGTCGCTGGCATAGCGCTCGTAGATGGACGGAGCGTCCTCCATGGTTGGCGGACGCAGTCGCAGCCGTTCAGTCTCTATTGTCGCCGGGGGGTTCAAGGGATGCCTGTTCATCGTGGATCAGAGATGCGCACCACGGGTCCGTGGGACCGAGAAGCCCTGTGCCGAGGCATTGTATCGACTCAGAAGTCCGGGGGTGACAGTCGTGCCATCCGTCCATTGCCCGTGCGCACCCCTATCGCCCACGTTGGCACAACGACGCGTAGGAAGCCCTGACACCGGTAGTGCCCTATACTGGGCCTCCAGCCAGTGGAGATGCTGTCCTTTGCGAACCCCGTCCCTCCTCGTCCTCTCCCTCCTCGCACTCTTGCTCGGGGCATGTGCCCTGGCGACGCCCGTACCGACCGCCACACCCGCTCCAACTCCCACGCCAACCCTGGCCCCTACCCCCTTTCCGACACCCACACCAACGCTCACTCCTGCCCCGGCGCCGACATCCACACCAACACCTGAGCCGACGCCCCGCCGGGTCCCTGCCAACCTGGAAGAAGTCCGCGCAGCAGCACAAGCGCTGGTGTGGGCTGCAACGCTGCCGGGCGCACCGGCGGACGAAGTGCTGCATGTCTCTGCGATGCGCACGCTCCATATAGGGGATCAATCGGGCAGCCACCGGATAGAGGTATGGGTCGACGATGCGAATCGCAGAGGTCTGAGCCTGACCGTCGAAGCCGATGGCACGATGAGCACCCGGACACTCGTGCTCGGCAATCGCGGATTCAGGGTCAGCCCGGGAGGCCGAACGACCCTGACTCGAACCCTTGAAGAGACCGACCCGCATCTACTCGGTCCGAAGTCCGATCTGTGGTCATATCGCGCCTATTACGAAACTGGCTGGTTCGAGACTCTCGAGGGGGAACCCATGGGTACAACCCCCATCCGTTTCGCCGGAGAAGACCCTTCCGACCCGTCAACACGCTTCGAGGCGACACTCGATCCGTCCACACTGCTGCTGACACATCTCACCGTGTCCGCGGCCGGAGGAGAGATACCCGACGAGTTGCGCATGGATATCGATTACGAGGTTGTTGAAACTATCCCCGTGGAAGAGATTCCGGCAGGTCTTTTCGATCCTCCACCATCAGAAGACATAGTCACACGCCAGATATTCATGACCGCGGACCAGGCGTCTGCTCTGGATTTCGACGTTTACTATCTCGGGAACACCCACGGCGAGTACGAGATAGACAACATCTCCTATCACGAGACCGTTGCGAATCCTGAGTTCCATTCCAATCCAAGCCGCGTCGTGTGGATCAGCTATCGGCCTCCCGGGGAATCGTTCGGAGGGCGCTACATCGCAGTTGGCTCCAAGCCCGCCGCACCTGATGCCACAACCGGCCCCCCGATCTGTTCGAGAACGATTGAAGACACATGCGTTACGGTACAGGGCTCTTCTTCCTCGGAAGAGCGAGGGATGCGCGATGCCCTGAGACTGCTCGAATGAAGGGCGCGTAGACCTGCTGAGCCCTTTCGCGCCATTCGCCCGTTGCCCCGTGCACGTCACCCCC
The DNA here is from genome assembly GCA_026713505.1 of Chloroflexota bacterium. GTDB lineage: Bacteria > Chloroflexota > Dehalococcoidia > Lucifugimonadales > Australimonadaceae > Bin16. The sequence continues at coordinate 2,461 of JAPOOH010000132.1, forward strand.
ACTACCATGCCGCCCGCTATAGTGCACGGAGGACCCACGTGACCGACAATCCGACTACCCTCAACATAAACCCCGACCGCATCGACGCCGACCTGAAGCGCATCGCCGAGTTTACCGACCCCGACGCGCCGTACACGCGCCGGGCATTCTCGCCATACTACGAGGCCGCGCGCGTCTGGCTCGCGGAGCGCTTCCGCGACGCCGGACTCGTCACCCGCGTCGACCCCGCGGGCAACCTCATCGGACGTCTGGGTGAAGGCGGTGGCCCCGTCCTCATGCTCGGCTCTCACACGGACACGGTCGAATCCGGCGGGCGGTTCGACGGCATCGTCGGCGTGCTCGGAGCGCTGGAGATCGTCCGCTGCCTGAGGGAGTCCGACGTAACGCTCTCGCGCCCATTGGAGGTCGTCGACTTCCTGTGCGAGGAGCCGTCCGTCGTCAACCTCAGCCCGCTCGGCAGCCGCATCATGGCCGGCGATGTGACCGCCGACATGGTGGCGCTGGCGACTACCCCGGACGGCGGCAGGCTTCCGGACGCCATCGCGCGGCTGGGCGGCGACCCGTCCCGCCTCGACGAGGCGCGGCGGAAACCGGGCGACATCTACGGCTACCTGGAGTTGCACATCGAGCAGGGCCCCGTGCTGGAGCGCGCAGGCATGGAGGTCGGCGTCGTCACCGTGGTCGCAGCCCCGTGCCGCGCCGTCGTCACGCTCTCCGGCGTTGTCGACCACGCGGGCGCAACAGCGATGGCGGACCGGCGCGACGCCCTCGCGGGGGCGGCGGAACTCACACTCGCCGTCGAACGCATCGTCAGCACGCCGGACATCGTGCAGGAGAGCGTCGGGACCGTCGGTTTCCTGCGCGTCACTCCGAACATGGTCAACGTCATTCCGGGCCGCGCCGACCTCACCGTCGAGGTGCGCAGCACGCAGACCGAGGCGCTGCTGTGGGCCCGCGAGGAGATCGAGCGCGCGCTGCGGGAGCTTGCGGACCGGCGCGGGCTCGGCGCTACGCTAGAGTGGCAGCACCTGGAGGAACCCGTCCCCGTGCCCCTGCACATGCAGGACATCGTGGCGGAATCCGCCGAAAGCCTGCGGCTGCGGACTCTGCACCTGCCGAGCCGCGCGTCCCACGACGCCGCACGCCTGGCGCCCGTCGCGCCCGTGGGCATGGTGTTCATCCCGTGCAGGGACGGACGCAGCCATTGCCCCGAGGAATGGGCCGAGCTGGACGCTATCGTTACCGGCACCCAGCGCCTTGGGGGAGCGCTGCTGAGGCTCGATGCCCAGTCCTGACAGGGACGTTAATCAGGGTTGCACAGATTCGTAACAGAAACGCTTGATTCCGTCACCGGCGTGTCGTATACTGTCACCGTCGGCTGAATCGTGGCGCCACCAGAGGACTGCCGGAGACGAAGGAATAGCGCACGGCGAAAGGATAAGAGGTAGGACCGATGTTTGCACTGATCACAGGACTGTACCGCGCGTTTGAACAGGGAGCCGCCCTGTCGGTCATCGCTGACCGCCATGCGAACGACCCTGTCGCGATGGTCGACGGGATCCGCACGTTCCTCTTCCCGGGAGAGGCGCTCTCCCCGCGAGAGAATCTCTTCCTCGGAGAGACGGTTGCGGACACGGTAGCGCTCACCCCGGCCGTAGAGGTCGAGGAGCTGGTGGCCGCGTAGGCCCCGCTCCTGCAGGGTGATGAAGGATACGAAGGAGGGCGAGATGATCCTGCTCAAGGCATGTGCCACCTGCGGCGGCGACGTTCAGTGCCGCAAGGACTTCGACGGGATTGAGTGCCGCTGCCTGCAGTGCAGCCGGACTCTTGACCTGAGGACAGCCGCCGCCCTCATCATGGAGCAGCGCAAGACCGCTGCGTAACGGGCACACACCTACCGCAACCGGAAGAGCCGGGGCGATGCCCCGGCTCTTCTGTGTTGCCTTCCGGACTCGTCGCACCGCGCTTCAGCGCACAGCTTCCTCTCGAGTCACCTCTCCCCCTGGGAAAGGTTCAGGTGATGTGGTGTCCCTCTCACTCCCCCGCCGCTTCCAGCAGACGGCGAAGGTCGTGCTTCGCCTCAAGGATGTCGCCCCATAGGTCGCCCACGTCCGCCAGCCTCTGGTGCACAGTGTCGATGTTGAAGTCGCTCGGGTATACGTCGGGCAGCTCGTCCCAGCGGAGCGGCACGGAGACGGGCGCTCCCGGCAGCGGCCGCAGCGAGTAGACCGACGCCATGTTCTTCCCCATCACGTTCATGTTGTGGTCCAGGAAGATCTTCCCTGCCCGCTTGCTCACGCTCCACTCCATCGTCAGGTCGCGGGGCCGCTGCCGCTGCAGGAACCGCCCTATCAGCTCGCACGCCTTCCGCGTCACCGTGTAGTCGTACTCCCGCAGTATCGGCACGTAGATGTGCAGCCCCGTCTTGCCCGATGTCTTCAGGAAGGACGATAGCGAAAGCTGGTCCAGCAGGTCCTTCAACCCCAGCGCGACCTCCGCGCCCTTTGCGAACGCCCGCCGGTTCAGCTCAGGCTCCTCGCCCGCCTTCTCTGCCCCTGAGTAGATGTACGGGTCCAGATCGAACACGATGAAGTCCGGGTGGTTCAACACGCTCTGCCGCAGCTCGTCCTTCGAGCCGGTGAAGCTCTCGCGAAGGTGCACTGCGTCCGGTTCGATGGCCGTGCGCGACAGCCACGGGTGCAGTTCGAGGTCGGCGAGCTGAGCAAGCCAGACGAGCGTCGCCAGGTTGTTGACGACGAGGTAGTCCACGTCGCCTTCCGCCGCGGAGGAGAAGAGCCGCACCGTCTCCGCGAACGGCGGCAGGTCGTGCTCCCACCGCTTCTGGTAGAAGCTTCCGCCGTCTATGCCGTTCGGATAGCGCGTCATCGTCAACGGCCTGTCGCGCAGATGCGGGAGCAGGTGCGGAGCGACCTGCGCGTAGTAGCGGAGCATGTCGCCTTTGGTCACCGCCGCTCGGCGCTCCGTCTCCGGCCAGAACACCTTGTCCAGGTTGGTAACTGCGAACCGTTGCCCGCCTATCTCCACGTGGCCGTCCTTGCGGATACGCGCCAGCTGTTCGACCGCGTCGCGCGATTCGTCCTGCGCATCCGATGCGGCTGCCTCTTCCGCGAACGACGCCACCGGTTGCGGCGTCTCCCGGACAACGGCACGGGGCTGCACGTCGTCCCGCAGCCCCAGGAAGACGGGAGCACGCAGTACGCTTTCCGTAGTCCACTGCGAGAACTTCACCTGGGCCACGCGCTCCGGTTTTACCCACGTCACCTGCACGGCGGCGAGGTCGGTGGGCACCTCGGGGAACGGGCAATCGTCCGTGCGCAGCGGCTCCAGCACGGCGAGCGTGCTGCGGAGCGCCTGCTGCGTAAAGCCACTGCCGGCCCGACCGGCGTAGGTGAGCACTCCGCCGTCGTAGTAGCCCAGTGCCACCGCCCCGAAGCTCTCCGCGCGCTCGCCCTCGCCCTTCGTGTACCCGGCGATGACGAACTCCTGCGAAAGCGTCAGCTTGATCTTCAACCAGTCCCGCGAGCGCTGCCCCGCGTCGTAGCGCGAGTCCCTGCGCTTGGCGACGATGCCCTCCAGTCCCAGCTGCTCCGCCACGCGGAAGAACGCCTCCCCCTCCCCTTCCACGTACTCCATGGAGCGGATGCGCTCGCTCGGCGGAACGGCCAGACGCAGGGCGTGCTTCCGCTGGTGGAGGGGCGCCTGTCGCAGGTCCCGTCCGTCCAGGTAGAGGATGTCGAACGGGTAGTAGGCGATGGTGGCCGCCTTCGCTGAGGCGCTCTCCGCACCGGGCACCTTGTACATCCCCGCATTGTTCTGCAGGAGGACGAAGTCCGGCAGGCCGTCGTCGCCCAGCGCAACGATCTCGCCGTCCAGGACCATCTCGCGGTGCGGCAGCACGGACAGGTCGTCCGCGATGGGCCGGAAGTTGCGCGTCATGTCCTTGCCCGTGCGGCTGATGAGCCGCACGTTTCCGTCCTGCAGGAACGCGAGCGCGCGGAAGCCGTCCAGCTTCGGCTCGAACAGCCAGCCGGGTGAGGAGAAGACGCCGTCCACCGCGTGCGCCAGCATCGGCTTAAGCGTCCGCGGCATACGCGCGGGCTTGCCGAACGAGACTATTCCGGCGGCGAGAGACGGGTCCGGAAGCCTGCCCGACTTCAACTGCTCCAGGGTCAGCCCGCATACAACCGACCTGCCGTCGTCCAGAACGTCGCGCTCTGCGTCAGTGTGGGCGTCCCTGTGCTTGATGAGCAGCCACTCATTCGGGCCGCGCGTAGTGCGGACGAGCGTCCACGAGCCCTGCAGCTTGTGACCGCGCAGCGTGAACGACAGCTTGCCCGCCTCCAGCCCCGCAAGCATGCGCCGCTCTGCCTCGTCGCGGTCGTGCCAGCTCAGCCCGCCCTCGTCGGGGGAGTAGACGCCCATGTCCCAGACGATCACCTGCCCGGCGCCGTAGTTCCCGTCTCCTATAACTCCCTCGAACGAGGCGTAGTCCAGGGGGTGGTCCTCCACCAGCACGGCCAGGCGCTTCTCTTTGTTGTCGGTTGACGGCCCCTTGGGAACGGCCCAGGACTTGAGCGCACCGCCGAACTCCAGCCGGAAGTCGTAGTGCAGGCGAGAGGCCGCGTGCTTCTGCACGACGAAGGTCAGCGCGCCGGGACGCCGCTCAAGGGCATGCGGCGCGGGCTCGTTCGTCCCGCTGAAGTCGCGCTTCTCTTCGTATCGTTCCAGTGTCATCGGAAAAGCCCGCCGATTCGGCTAGTACTCAGCGATTTCCTCCGGTTCCATGCCAAGCCGGCCAGCCAGTGCAAGCAACGTGTTGCTGTGCGGTTTGCGCACCTCTCCGCGTTCGATGCGGGCAACCTCCTTCGCGCTCAGGGGTGGGAAATCGCTCCGGCGCAGCCCGCGCTGCAAGCGGAGCCGGCGAAGCGCGCCACCGAAGGAATCGTCCTGCTGCAGGAGGCGAGACTTCGCCTCTCGCCTGAAGGAGGGGTCGAAATCGTACAGGATTGCGTCGGTCGCGGCTTCGTAGTCGCCTATGCGCAGGGTCTGGCCGAAGTCAGTCACCTGGAACCTCGTCCAGTCTGGCCAGCCCGCGAGCGGACGCGGTTCGAACCACGAGAACGGCACGAGGAGGCTGCTGAAGTCGCCGCGGTATAGGACCAGCATCTCGTCGTCCGGGTCGACGACTCCGCCGATGAAGAGGTCACGTCTCTTGTAGGAGTCCACTACGTCAAGCAAGTCACTCAGATCGAGGAGTTCCGCTCCAGCGATGACGCTCTTGAACAGGTGATGCAGATATGGGAGGCGGTGCGGTGCGACCGGTTCCAGCGCCACAAGGTGCGGGGACGCGTTCCTTGTGGGTGCCGTGGTTGCGAACGTTGCAGTGGGTTCCGCAAGCATCCAGTGCCGTGGAGGCTTCTCCGCCTCCACGATGGCCTCCTCCGCTTCGCCGGGCGTGCAGATCCACTGGGCATCCGGGAAATCGTAGGGTTTCGCGGACAGCGGGCCGAGTACGAACATGCGGTCAGTCATCGTCATGCTCCGCGCTTACGGGGTTCTCCGGGTACATATTGTCCCACTGCATGCAGAGGACCGTGTGTTGGTCCATCAGAGCCTCCAGCACGTCGTCGGACACTTCTCTCGGATGGGGGTCCGCGTCCATGAAGGAGCGTGTTCGTAGGTTCCACCGCCACACGTCCATCCTCCTGAGGACGGTCGCATGTGGCGGTTCCAGCCTTTCTTTATCGCGTATCTTCACTTTCCATCCCTGTGCCCGCGCCCGTGAGGGCATCGGAAGTTCGTACGGCATGAGTTTATCTGTCCTCTTTCCGCTATGTCAAACTACGGGACATTCCTTCGCACCAGTCGCATGGGTTGGGCGTGGGCGAAACGCAGCCTACCCGTTCGCTGCGCCTCTCGGCCAGCGATGGCCGGACGGACGCCGCTTGCGCGGTGTGCGTCTTCTCCCTAAAGTATGCAATGCCCCTTATGGCTCGTGAGGTAATGTCTCGATGGATGCCCGCACGCTCGTCATAGCAGCCGCCATCTGGCTGTTTCTGGTTATCGTTCCCTACATCCTCGGCCCGGTCTGGCTGGGGGGGGCACTGGACGGAAGCTACGTCGTCGCGTTCATGATCTGGTTCGTCATCGCGGCGACGCTCTCCGCGGCAGCGTACGTCATGCACGTCCGGGAGTCGCAACAGCAGTAGGCCCGCATCATCGTTGTTGGAGGGAGGTGGACATGCTCACCCAGGAGATGAACGACCGCATCACTCGCGTGGGGCCGGGAACACCCATGGGCGAACTCATGCGACGCTACTGGCACCCGATCGCCGGAAGTGTGCAACTGAACGATGACGATCCCACGAGGGAGATACGGCTCCTGGGGGAGGACCTCGTCCTCTACCGCGACGCCAGCGGCACGGTCGGACTCATCGAGCCCTCCTGCGCGCACCGCAAGGCCAACCTCTCATACGGCATCCCGGAGGAGAACGGACTCCGCTGCGCCTACCACGGCTGGATATTCAACGAGAACGGCCAGTGCGTCGACCAGCCATCCGAGCCGGAAGGCTCCAAGTTCAAGGAGAAGGTGCGCATCAAGGCGTACCAGGTGCAGGAATACGCGGGCATCATATGGGCCTACATGGGACCTGCGCCCACCCCGCTCCTTCCTCGTTGGGACGTGCTGGAATGGGAGGGCCATCGGGAGTGGCAATCGCATGACCTGCCGTGCAACTGGCTCCAGTGCCAGGAGAACTCGCTGGACCCGCTGCACTTCCAGTGGCTCCATCGCTACTTCGGGGGCTGGATGATGAACCGCGGCAAGCCGCAAGAGCAGCGCGACGCCTGGAACGCCACCACCGGCGCGAAGGGCCGCGAGCACAAGAAGATCGGTTTCGACATCATGGACTACGGCGTCATCAAGCGCCGACTCGTAGGCGACGAGACGGAGGAGGACGAGTTCTGGCGCATCGGCCACCCCGTTCTCTTCCCCAACATCCTCCGCGTCGCCCACGGCATGCAGTTCCGCACCCCGGTCGACGACACCCACACGCAGCACATCACCATGTCGTTCCGCCCCTACAAGGAGGGGGAGCCCCGCCAGACGGAAACTCCGTTCGTGGAGGAGCCGCTGTATGACGCCAACGGGCACATCCGCTACGACTACGTCGTTGCGCAGGACCAGTTGGCGTGGGTCATCCAGGGCCCGATCTCGGACCGGACGACGGAGCGCCTGGGAGTCACCGACGTCGGCATCATCATGTACCGCCGCTTGCTGGACGAGCAGGCCCGCGTCGTGGAGGAGGGCGGCGAGCCCATGAATATCCACCGCAACGAGGCGGAGAACGAGATCATCGTCCTGCCCTGCGAGTACTTCCAGTACCCCGGCTACGAGGGCACCGGCGGGCCGTTCAAGGACCTTCGCCCCGCCCCGGCCGAGGTCGAGGCTGTCCTCTCAGGCGACGGCGCAGCGCTCAGCGAGTGGGAGGGCGTCCGCACCCTCACCGGTAAAGAGCGCTACACCTTCAGGTAGACATCCGGGTGACTCTCGACGCACCGCAGGCCCGTGAGCGCCCGTATGTCTGGGTGACGTGGCTGCCGCGCCTCCTCTCCGGCAACAACCGGTGCGAGTGGGCGTCCTGGTTCAAGGCGCAGCACGAAGGCTCCTCATGGGCACGCTCTCCCTCGACGTTCGACCACACCCGCTGGGCGCTCGACCACACAGCGCTCCTCAGGTCGGAGCAGAAGCGGCTGGAGGCAGATGGCGAGGCCGTGAAGACGGAGCGCCAGAACCAGTTCCGGCTCAGGGGATGGCACGCTACGCTGAGCGGCATGCCTGACCTCGTTTCACTTCACGATGGCAACGTCGTCATCCACGACGTGAAGTCCGGCGAGCCGCACGCCTACCACGCCATCCAGGTGATGCTCTACATGTGGGCGTTCCCGCTTGCGCGGCGCGAGTACGCGGGCTTGCCGGTTGCCGGCCGCGTCGTCTACGGGGACCACGCTATCGACGTGCCAGCCTCCGCCGTCGACCAGACGTTCATCGACCGTGCCGCCGGCCTCATCAAGCGCCTTGCTGACACGGAACAGCCTCCGCCGCGGACCCCCAGCGCCTCCGAGTGCGCATTCTGCGAGATCACCGCCGCCGACTGCCCGGACCGCGTCGAGGAAGACGTCACCGAGGGCGAGACGGAGCTGTTCTAGCTCACGCCATCCGGAAGAAGCGCGCCATGTTGTCGCCCAGGATGTCGCGCTTCGCCTCGTCGCTGAGGCCCTCCATCGTTTCGATGCCGGCTGCCGTGTTCGGGAACGTGGACGGCGGGTGCGGGTAGTCGCTGCCGACGATGAAGTTCCGGCTGCCGATGGTGTGCACCGCCCCCACGATCGCCTGCTCATCCGGCTCGACCGCCACCATGCAGCTGCGCGCCAACAGCTCGCTGGGAGGTTCGTCGCAGCGGGCGCACTGCGGCTCAATCTCGTAGACGCGGTCCAGCGTGTACATGATCCACGGCAGCCAGGAGCCGCCGGCCTCGAAGAACGCCATGCGCAGGTTCGGGAACTCCTTGAGCACACCGCCGAGCGTCAGGCTCGCCATCGCCACCATGTACTCGAACGCGAAGCACAGGTAGTTGCTGATGTGCATCCGCCGCAGCCGCTCCCACCCAAGCGTGAAGTTGGTGGGCAGGTGGTCGTTCACCTGGCACTGGAACGGGTTGCCGTGCACGTACAACGGAACGTCCAGATCGGCGACCGCCTCCCAGAACGGGTAGATCTCGATGCTGTCCCAGTTCTTCCCGCGCCAGTTGCTGTTGATGGTCAGCGCCCGCAGTCCCAGCTCCGTCACCGCTCGGCGCGCTTCTCTCACGCACGCCTCGACCGGCTCCGTTCCGAACGGCACGACACCCGTCCCTATCAGTTGGTCCGGGTACTGCCCCTGCGCATCGGCCGTCGCGTTGTTGTAGCCCATGCAGAGCGCCAGCCGCAGACCGGGGTCCCACTCCCGCTCGTTCGGCGAGCCGAACGGGTTCCCGTAGATGCCGTCCGGGATCAGCACCTGCATGTCGAACCCGGTCTCTGGCAGCAGCTTCACACGTTGGTCCGCGACGCCGTGGCCTATTGGCCCGCCGCGTTGACCGGTGACCGCCGCCGTCGGGTTGACCGCGCCCGTGCGCTGCCCGGCCGCCGACGCCCGGAACCCGCCGCGACGGGCCTCCCGGTCCGCGAAGAACAGCGCGTCCCGCAGCAGCATGTCGA
>JAPOOH010000133.1 GCA_026713505.1 Chloroflexota bacterium
CAGAGGGAGAGGGGACAACAGGAGAAGGCCTCTCCGAGGGAGAGGGGACAGCGGGAGAGAGCCTCTTTCCGAGGGAGAGGGGACAGCGGGAGAAGCCACTCCGACTGAGAGAGGGGACAGCAGGAGAGCCGTCATGACGACCGGCAACGAGCGGCCCGCCCTACCCGACACCTTCCTCATCCTCGACCCGGACGAACACTCGCTCGACCGCTCCCGTTGCGTCGTCCTGCCCGTCCCGTATGAGGAGACGACCAGCTACCGGAAGGGAACGCGCCACGGGCCGGAGGCCATCGTCCGCGCCTCCGCCGAGATGGAGGACTACGACGTCGAGCTCGGCTGCGAGCCGTGCGCGTTCGGCATCCACACCGCGCCCGCGCTCGTCCCCGCCCCCGGACCCAACGGAGGGCCGGAGGCGATGGCGGGCCGCGTCCGGGAGACGGTGGCCTTCTACGCGGGCCAGGGGAAGCTCGTCGGCATGCTCGGCGGCGAGCACTCGATCACGTCCGGCGCGGTCGCCGCGCACGCGTCGCGGCGCCCCGGCCTGAGCGTCCTCTTCTTCGACGCCCAGGCCGACCTCCGCGACGACTACCAGGGGTGGGCGCACAGCCACGCCTGCGCCGCGCGGCGCGTCCTCGACCACGCCTCAAGCCTCACGCTCGTCGGCGTGCGCAGCATGACCGGCGAGGAGGCCGCGTTCGCGCAGGATCGCGGCGTCGCCCTCTTCCCGCGCGGCCCGGAACCCATCGTGGATGTCGACGCCATTCTCGACACGCTCAACGAGGATGTCTACGTCTCGTTCGACCTTGACGTGTTCGACCCGTCGTTCATGGCGGCGGTCGGAACGCCGGAGCCGGGCGGCATGGGGTGGTGGGAGGCGCTGCGCGTCCTGCGCGCCGTCGCCGAGCGCCGCTGCATCGTGGGCTTCGACGTCGTCGAGCTCGCCCCGGACGAAGGCCCGGAGGCCTGCGCCTACACCGCGGCGAAGCTCGTGTACAAGCTATTCGGTTACGCGACGGCGGGGACGTGAGCACCCTTGCCCTGACCTCCTCCCGGAGGGAGAGGGGATCGAACAGGGCGCCCATGAGGAACACCCCTACACCATCGGGCTGCGAGGTTGCGCGCTGAAGCGCGAGCCTTCGCAGGAACGACGGACTGCACCTTGTGCAAGCGCAGGGGGTATGCTGGACGCCGACGCGATGTGCGGAGCATGAACGGATGACGCCTGAGCAGACGATCTACATGGACCACGCGGCAACCACGCCGGTGCTGCCGGAGGTGGCGGAGGCGATGCGCCCGTTCTTCACGGAGCGCTACGGCAATCCGTCCAGCATCTACGCACTCGCCCAGCAGGCGCGGCAGGCGCTCGACGAGGCGCGGGAGCGGTGCGCGAAGGTACTTGGCGCGAGGCCCGGCGAGATAGTCTTCACGAGCGGCGGCACCGAGTCCGACAACGCCGGCATCATGGGCCCGGCGCTCGCACTGAAGGAGCGCGGACGGCACATCGTGACCACGTGCATCGAGCACCACGCCGTGCTCCACGCCGTCGAGTTGCTGGAGAGCCTCGGCTGGGAGGCGACGTACGTATCGCCGGGCCGCGACGGCATCGTGCGTCCCGAGGACGTGGCGGACGCTGTCAGGCCGGAGACGGCGGTCGTGAGCGTCATGCTCGCGAACAACGAGATCGGCACGCTCCAGCCGGTCGCGCAGATTGCGCGCCTCGTGAAGGAGCGCGCGGCATCGGAGCGTCGCTTCGTCGCCGTGCACACGGACGCGGTCCAGGCGGCAGGAGCCGTGCAGGTCAACGTCGACGACCTCAGCGTCGACCTGCTCTCGTTGTCGGCGCACAAGTTCGGCGGCCCGAAGGGCGTGGGCCTGCTCTACATCCGCCGGGGCACACCGTTCGCGCCGACGCAGGTGGGCGGCGCGCAGGAGCGCGAGCGACGCGCGGGCACCGAGAACACGGCGGGCATCGTCGGCATGAGCGTCGCGCTGGAGCGTGCGGAACGTGAGCGCGCACAGAACGCCGCAGTCTGCACCGCCCTGCGCGACCGCCTGCTCAGCGGCATCCTGGAGCGCGTGGAGCGCATCGAGGTGAACGGCGACATGGACTCGCGGCTGCCGGGGAACGTCAACGTCTCGTTCCACGGCGTCGAGGCGGAGCCGTTGCTGATGGGGCTGGACCTCGCGGGCGTCGCCGCCTCGAGCGGCAGCGCCTGCACCGCGGGGTCGCTGGAGCCGTCGCACGTGCTGCTGGCGCTCGGTCGCTCGAACGAGCTGTCCCGCAGCTGCGTGCGCTTCACGCTGGGGCCGGAGAACACGACAGAGGAGGTCGACTACGTCGTCGAGACGATGGCGCGTCTCGTGCCGAAGCTGCGCGTGCTGTCGAAGGCCGGTTCCCGGTAGTGATTCGCCATGAAGCTCCCCGAGCCGCTGGAAGAGGTCCTGTACGAGCCACCGGGTGCTCCCACGCTCTGGCCGCGTCGCCTCTTCCACCTGCTGGCCGGCTCCACCCTCCCGCTCGGCATCCTCTTCCTGCCCCTGGACGTGGTGGAGTGGCTGCTCATCGC
>JAPOOH010000134.1 GCA_026713505.1 Chloroflexota bacterium
CGCAGGCTGCGGCCCTTCCTCGCCGGCGTGCATCGTGAGCATCGGCGTCACCGACGCCGTCGAGTACGCGGTCGTGCCGGAGAGCGCCTCCGCCAGCGCCGCGCCTCCCCCGGCTGCCGCAGATGCCATCCGTGGGTCGCTGCTCTCCAGCAGAAGGTCGGTCACGATGCCGAAGAAGCGGTTGGACTGCCCGTGCACAGTGACGAACGTGCCGACCTTCACTTCCTCCACGGCCCGCGCCGCCTCCAGCCGGACGTCCAGCCCCCGTGAGAGTGAGCCACCCACGACCACCCCGATGCGTGCGGGTGCGTCAGGTTCCGTGCCGTTCGTGGTCACGCTGCTCACTCGATGGGGAGCCGCCGCATGATCGCGGCGAGCCGCGCGGCGTCCGTGGGGAGTTGCGTCGCTATCGCCCGGCATGCCTGCACCAGGAACGCGCGCGGGTCGTCGAACTCGGGCGCCGCCTCGCGCAGTGCTGCGGCGAGCACGTCGTCGGCGGTCGGCAGCGCGCTGGCGAGCACGAGCGCCGTCCAGTCGCTCCGCTCCATGAACGCACGCACCTCGGCGCCGGAGCAGGCGTAGAGGAAGGTGTGGATGCGGGGCGGCAGCGGTGGAAGGTGCTGGAAGTAGCGTCCGCCCTCTTCGTGTCCGACCACCGTAAGCGTTACGTCCGTGCGCAGCAGCCGTTCCAATTGCGGGTTCTCCGCGTAGACGTCCGACTCCGACGCGAGCTCCGCGCCCCGCGCAATGACGCGCCTGCCGGGGTCGAGCGCCGCCGTGCTCACACCGTCCACGACTGCGAACAGCGTCGCGCCCACGCGCACGAGCGTGCCGAGCGGCGGCGCACCGTACAGCGTGTGACACTGCCCCACGACGCTGTCCACCGACGCCTCGACGACCTCACCGAACTTCGGACGGCTGGACTCCGCCGCGAACGCAGGCCCGGAAGCGGGAGAGACGCTGCTTGCTGGCCGTGCGGCGGACATGCGGCTATTGTAGCGTAGCAACGCTGGAGGAGATGCCGATGACAACCAACAACCCCAACGAGGCACCACACTTCACCCGCGAATGGCTGATCGACGCCCTCCGCTACGTACGGCGCGACTTCGAGGCCGCCGTTTCGGGCCACGCGGGTGTCTCCGGCGTCGCAGCCAACGACGCCCGCGCTCTATCGCGCATGGAGATGGCGCGACGCATGGGGCTGGACGCGCTCGCGGAGGAGGCGATGGCTGCGATAGACCGCGCCGTCGATGATGCCGCGCGCCTCGAGTGGCCCGGCGGGCTGGAGGTTCGCTACACGGCGTTCCTCGGCGCACTGAAGACGCTCGCGCAAGCGAGCAGCGCCTTCAACGACCACACGCCGGAGCGTCCGCACCTCACCTACCTCGCCGAGGCGATGGCGCGAGCGGAGCTCGCCGCCGCGAGCCTCGCCCGCAGGCGCAGGGCAGCGCGCCTGCATGGACTGTACGTCATCGTGGACCCGTCGCTCACGCTCGACCGGGACCCCGTCTGGGTCGCGGAGCAGGCGATGGCCGGAGGCGCGACCGCCATCCAGCTTCGTGTGAAGGAGACTGACAAGGGCCGCTGGCTGCCGCTCGCCGAGTCGCTGCGCGGCGTCTGCACGGATGCGGGCGCGGCGCTCATCATCAACGACCACCCGGACGTGGCCGTCGCCGTCGACGCGGACGGCGTTCACCTCGGCCAGAACGACATGAGCGTCGCGGCTGCCCGCGCCTCGCTGCGCCCGTGGCAGGTCGCGGGGACGTCCAACGCACTCACGACGGAGGCGAGGGTGTCGTTGCAGGCGGGCGCCGACTACGTCGCGGTGGGGCGCATGTTCCCCACCGGTTCCAAGGCTGACACGCGCCCCGCGGGGCCGGAGACGCTCCGCGCCGTCCACGACGCCATGCCGCCGGACGGCCCGCCGCTGCTGGCGATCGGAGGCATCACGCCGGAGAACGCCGGAGAGGTCGCTCGAGCGGGCGCCGACGCCGTCTGCGTCATCGCCGCCGTCACGCAGGCCGACGACCCCCGCGCCGCGGCTGCTCGGCTGCTGGAGGCATTCAGGGGCGCGAAGGGAGGCTAGTCCGCCGGCGGTACGCAGTCCTGCAGGCGGCTGCGCTGGTGTCCGCTGTCGTCGAAGTTGGAGGGGTCCAGCCAGCGGCGGAACCCCTCGCGTACGCGGGGCCACTCCGCGTCGATGATCGAGAACCAGTCCGTGTCCCGGTTGCGCCCCTTGTAAACGGTTGCCTGCCGCCAGGTGCCTTCGAACACGAAACCCAGCCTGAGCGCCGCGTTCCGCGAGGGCTCGTTCAGCCTGTCGCACTTCCACTCGTACCGCCGGTATCCCAGCGAGAAGGCGTACTCCATCATCAGGAACATCGCCTCGGTCGCAGCCCGGCTCCCCTTCAGGACCGGGCCGAGGTGGATGTGCCCCACCTCTATCGTGGCGGAGCGGGGCGTGATGCGCATGAGGCTGGCCAGGCCAGCGGCCGTGTCCGTCTCGTTGTCCCGAACGGTGTAGAACAGGGGGTCGTCGCCCAGGCACGTCGTCTGCGCCCACTCCTGGAACGCGGCGACGTCCTCGAACGGGCCGTACGGTAGGTACGTCCAGTCTGACTCGATCGCCGACAGCGCGTCGAACAGGTCCGGCAGGTGCGCGTCGATGTCGAAAGGCTCCACCGTGCACCATGTCCCCTGCATCGTCCGGCGGGCGGGGAGCGGAGGCGGCGTCCGGTCCGGGACCGCTGGTCCCATGGGTTGGCCGAACTCGTTCGTGCGGGTGGACATCGGGGGCTGTTCCTAACGCGGGTGCGCTCCACTCAGGATACACGCGGCGAAGCAGGCGCCCTTGCCTTGACGGTCTCGTGGAACGGAAACACACTGTTCCTCAGGTTGTGGACGCCCCGGCAGCGTGTGCTGCACAGGGCGCCCGGGTCGTGTTGATTGAATCTCAGGCGTTTTCGACCATCGGGACTCTGGCGGCAGGAGACTTTCCTCAAGCTCTGGGTGAGCCAGACCTTCACGCACGCCGGTTTCCAGGTGCAGTTCCTTGCAGTGCCGTTGACGGCGGCCCTCCTGCTCGATGCGACACCGCTGCAGATGGGCATCCTCGCCTCGTTCGGGGGCGCCCCCGCGATCGTGGTGGGCGTGTTCGCGGGCATCTGGATAGACCGGCGCTCCAAGCGGTCCGTGCTTATCGCCGCGGCCTGGGGGTACGTGCTCGCTTTCCTCGTGGTCGCCGTTGCGGCATGGTTCGGATTCCTCACCATCTCCCTCCTGTTCGCCGTGGCCTTTGCGCTGGGGGGTCTGCGGTTCGTCGTGGACGTCACTTATCGCGCCTTCCTGCCGTCGCTTGTCCAGCGGGCACAGCTCGTGGAGGCCAACAGCAAGCTGGAGGTGGGCCGGTCCGCAACCGAGATCGGAGGTCCCGGTTTCACCGGAGTCCTGGTACAGGCCGTATCGGCGCCGTTCGCACTGGCCATGGGCGCAGCCGCTTACGCGGTCTCGGCGCTGTCGCTCCACCGGATGCGTCCACCGACCGACGTCTCGCCGCGGGCAACTGCGTTGAGCGTCCGGGGCGAGTTGCGGGAGGGCCTGGCGTTCGTGATGAAGAATCCGGTCCTCCGGGCTCTGACGATCGCCGCCGCGATGGTTGGCGGGACCAACGCGGCGCTGGACGCCGTCGGGCTGCTCTACTTCGTGCACGACCTGGACCTCACGCCGGGCCTCATCGGACTCGTGTTCTCCATCGCCGGCGTCGGGTGGCTGGTCGCGGCGTCGCTTGCGAAGCAAACGACGCGGAGGGGGGGGCTGGGCAGGTCGGCGGCGGTGGGCGTGTTCCTGATGGGCGCCGCCGACGTCATCATCGCGCTGGCCGGTGGGCCGCCGGCAGCCTTGCTCGCGATGGTGGGCGGAGCCACGTTCCTGTTCGGGGCCGGTCTCGTCACCTACATCATCGGAAGGACGAGCCTGCAGCAGAGCATGACGCCGGACCGCCTGCAGGGAAGAGTAAACGTCGTGCTCAGAGTGGCCTTCCTGGGGGCCATCCCCTTAGGGGCTCTGGCGGGCGGGGCGCTTGGCGAGACCATCGGCCTGCGTCCCACCCTGTTCATCGGCGCGGGAGGCGAACTGCTGACCGGCGCTTTCCTGCTGCGGTCGGCGGTCGGGGCGGTCCGCGAGCTGCCGCCCGTCCGGGAGTAGTCCCGGGAAGTGGTGCAATTGAGTAGGTGGCGGGCGCGCGGAGCCCGCGCGTGGGGCAAGTCCCTCTGCCTTACGAGAAGGTTCAGGCTGCCTCGGGGCCCATTCCTGATACCATGCACCGCATGCCCGATTCACCCTCAGACGGTGAGACGACGCTCACGCTGGAGTTGCGCGGCCTCGGAAGGCACGGCGAGGCGCTCGCCGAGACCGAATACGGCAAGCCCGTCTTCGTCTTCGGGGGCATACCCGGCGAGACCGTCACCGCGGAGGTTGTCGCGACACGCCGGGGCTACGTCGCCGCGCGCGTCGTCGACGTGGCGGACCCTTCCCCGAACCGTGTCGCGCCCGCCTGCCGCTACTTCGGCGAGTGCACCGGTTGCCAGTGGCAGCACGTCGCTTACGAGCGCCAGTTGGAGATGAAGCGCGAGGCCCTGGCCGACGCGTTCCAACGCGTCGGCGGGCTGGACGTCGAGCCGCTGCCGACGCTCGCGAGCCCCGACCCGCTCGGCTATCGCAACCACGCCCGCTTCACTGTGAGCAGGCAGGGTGGGCGGCTTGGCTACGTCCACAAGGAGCGCCGCCGTCATGTGGAGGTGGCGGAGTGCCTGCTCATGGCGCCGTGGATCAACCACGCGCTCGCCTCTCTGCAGGGACACGTCGCAGAGACGACCCAGCTGTCGCTCCGCTACGGCGTGCACACCGGCGACTACCTGCTGCAGCCCACGTTCCAGAACATGGACGTCCCGCTCGCCTCCGGTCAGAAGCACTACCACGAGGCGATGCTCGGACACCGCTTCCGAGTCAGCTCACCGTCATTCTTCCAGGTGAACACCCGCCAGGCGGAGCAGATGGCCGAGCTGGTCATGGACCAGCTCCGGCTGGACGGTTCGCAGACCGTCGTCGACGCCTACGCCGGCGTGGCGACGTTCGCCGTGCTCATGGCGGACCGGGCGCGACGCGTCGTCGCGGTCGAGGAGTCGGCGGCGGCAGTGGCCGACGCCCGCGTGAACGTCGAGGGCATCCCGAACGTGGAACTGCGCCAGGCGCGCACGGAGGACGTGCTGCTCGACCTCGCCGCCGGAGGCATTGACGCCGTGCTGCTGGACCCACCGCGAACCGGGTGCATGCCGGGGACGCTGGATGCGCTGCTGGACGTGCCGCCCGAACGCGTCGTCTACGTCTCCTGCGACCCCGAAACTCTGGCGCGCGACCTCGCCGTCCTCACCGCGGGCCCGTTCCGCATCGAGCAGGTACGTCCTGTCGACATGTTCCCGCAGACCTACCACGTCGAGGCCGTCGCGACGCTCGTACGAGACGACGCGCGGCTCGCGCGGCTGCGCGAACGGCAGGCGCTCGTGCTCGCATCGTCGTCGCCGCGCCGCGCGGAGATACTTGGACGGCTGGGACTCGACTTCGAGACCGCTGCGCCGGGCGTCGACGAACCCGAGCCACCCTCCGGCGCTGACCCGGTAGAGGTCGCGCAGGGGCTGGCACTCGCGAAGGCCAGCGCCGCCGCGTCCCACCGGAGCGCCGGGAGCGTGCTCGCGGCCGATACCGTCGTCGAGTTGGACGGCGTCCTGCTCGGCAAGCCCCACGACGAAGAGGACGCTGCGCGGATGCTGCGCGAGCTGCGCAGACGCGAGCACCGCGTCATAACGGCGGTCGCGCTCGTCGACGCCGCGACCGGTGAGACGGCGGAAGGGTACCGCGCGTCGCGCGTCCTGATGCGGGACTACACCGACGACGAGATCGCGGCCTACGTTGCCTCCGGCGCGCCGATGGACAAGGCGGGCGCGTACGGCGTGCAGGATGAGGCGTTCGCCCCGGCGGCGGAGGGACGCGGCTGCTACCTGAACGTCGTCGGTCTGCCCGTGTGCGAGACCCTCAAACTGGCGGAACGGTTCGGACTGCGCCTGCGCCCGAAGCCGGGTGCGGGATGGCCCGGGCTGGAGCGCTGCCCCGCCTGCGCGCAGCAGGTGTGGCCGAAACCGCTCAGCGGACGCAGCAAGCGATGAACATCCTCGGCGTCGGCAACCTGGAGCTCATCTGGATACTCCTGCTCGCGCTCGTGCTGCTGGGACCGGGGCGCATGGTCGACGCCGCGCGCTCGATGGGGAAGTACTGGCGCGAGGCGCAGCACGTCCTCCGTGCCGCTGCGGACGCGGCCACGGTCAGCCTCGACGCGCCTCCTCCCGGCGCCCCCCGTGACCCGCTCCCCGAGCCGGATGACGCGGTCACACGCGTCGACTCCGGCGAGGAAGCGGACGGCGCCGCGCAGGGCCGTGGGGACGAGCAGCCGGAGGCCCGTTAGCCATGGCCAGGGAGATGACCCTCCGCGAGCACCTTGACGAGTTGCGCAGGAGGCTCGTCATCGTCGTCGTGTTCGTCATCCTCGCGATGGTCGCGGCGTTCGTCTTTCGCGACCCCATCATCGAATTCCTGCTGGAACCCGGCTTCGCCGACCTCGACGAGAAGCCGATAGCCACCGAGGTGCTCGAGACGGTGAGCGTGACGTTCAAGGTGACGCTCCTCGTCGCGTTCGCCGCGTCGCTGCCCGTCGTGCTCTACCAGGTCATCATGTTCGCGTCCCCCGGCCTCACTGCTCGGGAACGGTTGTACATCTTCCTCTTCCTGCCCGGCGTGCTCATCGCCTTCGGGGCGGGTGTGGCGTTCGGTTACTACGTCCTGTTCCCGCCGGCGTTCTACTTCCTGTTCAACTTCGGCGCGGAGAACGTCAACCCGGAGATCCGCATCGCCAGCTACGTCAACGTCCTCACGTCGCTCATGTTCTGGATGGGCGTAGTCTTCCAGATACCCTTGGTCCTCTTCGGGCTGGGACGCCTCGGCGTCGTCAGTTCGCGATGGCTGCTCCGACGCTGGCGCTTCGCCGTCCTGCTGGCGTTCGTCGCCGCCGCGATGATCACGCCTACGTTCGACCCCGTGAACCAGACGCTGGTGGCCGTCCCCATCATCGTCCTCTACCTGTTCGGCATCCTGCTGGCGCGGTTCGGCGAGCGGCTGCGGCGCGGCAAGAGGGAGAAAGCGGCCAGCGGCCCTGGCCTGCTGCGCCGCGCGGGACGCCGGCTCGCCTTCTGGCGACTGCCCGGCTACGTCTGGCGCAGGGTATTCCGTCGTGGGCGGGGCGAGCCGTAAGGTGGGGGCGCCTGAACGACTTGCGAGCGTACTCCCGTTCTACTACGGCTGGGTCATCGTGGGTGTGGGCGCCGCGGCGGTATCGTCGCGGGTTATCGGCTCTGTCGAGGCGGCAAGCGTCTTCGCTGCCGCCCTCATCGCCGAGCATGGATGGAGCACGACCCTCCTTGCGGCGCCGATCTTCATCGGCAGCTCCGCCAGCGCGCTGGGCGGCCCGTTCGTGGGACGCTTGCTGGACAGGCGCGGACCCCGGCTCGTCACCGCCCTGGGGACGGCGCTCGTCGGTATCTCCTGCTTCGTGCTCGCCGCCACCAACTCCATCCTCTTCTACATCGCGTTCTATAGCCTGCTGCGCATGACGGGGCAGGGCATGGTGCAGCTCTCCAGCCAGATCACCGCCGCCAAGTGGTTCGAGCGCAGGCGTGGACGCGCCATCGGGTTCATCTCGCTCATATCGAGCATGGGCCTCATCGCCGCGCCACCCGTCGCGCAGGCGCTCATCGACGGCCCCGGCCTCGCCGCCGCGTGGATGGCGTTCGGCTTCCTGGCGCTCGGGCTCGGTACGCTGCCGTCGCTGCTGCTCCTCGTTCGCAGCCCGGAGGACATGGGCCTGCAACCGGACGGCGCGCAGCGTGCCCAGGCGCCGCCACAGCGTCACAGTTTCACAGCGACCCAGGCGGTGCGTACGCCAACGCTGTGGGCCATCATCGTTGCCGTCTTCCTGATCTCCGCGGTGATGACCGGCGTGGGCTTCCTCCAGTTCTCCTACTACACCATCGCGCGCGGCATCCCGGAGTCCACCGGCGCGTACGTCGTAAGCGCCTTTGCGCTCGGGTTCACCCTCGGCGGCGTCACCTGGGCCCCCCTCACCGACCGCCTGCCCGTCCGACCGGTGATCATCGTGCTCTACGCCTCAGGCGTACTCACCATGCTGATGATGCTTCAGGTGCACGCGCCGTGGCAGGCGTTCCTGGCGGCGCTTTCGTTCGGCACGCTCGTGGGCGGTTCGATCCAGTTGCCGACGATACTCATCGCCGGCTACTACGGGAGGGCGCACGTCGGCGCGATAGGCGGCACCGTGCACGTGGCGCGCGGATTCGGGCTCGGGAGCGGTCCGGTGATCGGAGGTTTCGTGCTGAACGCGTTCAGCTACGAAGCGGCGTGGACCGCGTTCGCGGTCTTCGCGGGCTCGGCGGCGCTGCTGATGGGGTTCGCGCGGAGGCCCCGGCTGCCGGTGGGCGTCTCAGCCTGACGCGCTGTCGGACGCGGGACTTCAGGAAGAGGGCTTGTCGGACGTGGACTCGGCCTTCTCCTGCTCGCCGGAAGCGGGTGCTGGGTCGGCGGCCTTGCCCTCGACGCCTTCCTTGACCTCGCTGACGGAGCCGCGGAACTCGCGGATGCCCTTGCCGAGCGCGCGGCCGATCTCGGGCACGCGGCTCGCTCCGAAGATGACGAGCACGATGATCAGGATGATGGTCAGTTCCGGCCAGCCCAGTCCGAATGGCATCGCACAGACTCCCGCTCGTTAACGAGCACAGTCAGCATACCACACGCGTGCCCCGTCGGCGGAGGCATCCATCCCCTCTCCCTCAGGAGAAGGCAACGCGATCCGGCGCGGTGAGGCCCTCGGCGGGGCATGCGGGTAGCGCCCGCCGCAGGAGCGACTACACTATTCCGAACGCACCTATCCGGGCGCCGCAATGGGAGGAGACGATGTTCCTGAACGACGAACAACAGCAGCTCGCGAGCGACATCGCGGAGCGCCTCATCGCACGGGGCGAGACCGTCGCCGTGGCCGAGTCGACGACGGGAGGACTCGTCTCCGCCGCGCTGCTGGGGGTCGCGGGCGCGTCGCGCTACTACGCCGGAGGCGGCGTCCTCTACACGCTCAACTCCCGCACGGCGCTCGCCGGAGTCCCAGCCGAGACCTACGCCAACTACCGCGGCACCACGCCTGAGATGCTGGGCGCGCTCGCGGAGGCGATGCGCGAGCGGTTGGGCGCAACGTGGCGCATCGCAGAGCCCGGCGCTGCGGGAGCCGGGCGCAACCGCTTCGGCGTTCCCGCGGCGGGCCCCGCGGGCCGCCGCGCCGGGCCCCC
>JAPOOH010000135.1 GCA_026713505.1 Chloroflexota bacterium
CATCGACCCGCTGAACGGCATCTTCTGGGGCAGCCTCGGCCTTCTCTCATGGGGCTTCGCAGACTACCTCGCGCGCTCGGTGGCTGTGCGTGTCGGGAGCATGAGCACCGCCGTCCTCATCCAGGTGCTGGGGCTAGCGCTGCCGCTTCCGTTCGTGCTCGCCGGACTCGGCGCGAACGGACTCGAGGCCGACTGGGGAGCGGTGGCGCTCTGGGCCCCGCTCAGCGCCGCGTGCCTCGGTCTCGCCTACCTCGCCTACTACACGGGCCTGCACCGTGGCGCCGTGTCCGTTGTCACAAGCGCAGCCTCGGCCTGGCTCGCGGTGACGGTCGCGGTGACCGTGCTCTTCTTCGGAGAGCACATCTCGCTGCTGCAGGTCGGGCTCATGGGGGCGGTGCTCGCGGGCATCCTCATGCTCTCGGCGCAGCCATCCACCCGTTCGGGCGCCAACTCGGGATTGCTTTGGGGTCTCGGTGCGATGTTCGGGCTTGGCCTCGCGCTCGGCTTCCTGGACCGCATCACCGAGGCGTCCAGCCCGATGTTCGCCGTGCTCATCGTCCGGGCGCTCTCCATCGTTCCGGCGTATCTCTTCACCCGGTATCGCGGCGAGGTCATCCGGCTGCCGAGCGGGTGGGACGGCAAGCGCCTGCTGATCGCCGCGGCGCTGCTCGATTCCGGGGGCTACGTCGCCTACAACCTGGGCGTGGACGCGGCGCCCGTGGCCGTCGTTGCCCCGATCACGGCGGCGCACCCCGTCGTGACGATAGCGCTTGCCATCGTGCTGCTGCGCGAGCGCCCGCGCTCGCTGCAATGGGCCGGGGCAGGCGTCACCGTGGCGGCGGTGGTAGCCCTGAGCGCATTCGCGGGGGCATAAGTCCGCCCCGCTCCACCGGCGGGGCAAGGTACAATCCCAAGGCGACATCTCGCATATCCGGAGGCAGGGCGATGCTCGTTCTCGTAGTGAGTGTGAAAGTGAAGCCGGGACGCGCGGACGATTACATAGCCGCGGTGCAGGCGGACGGAGCAGGGACACATGCGAACGAGGAGGGCAACTTCCAGTTCAGCTGCGTCCGCGACCAGGCGGACCCCGATCGTTTCTTCCTGTTCGAGGTCTACAAGGACGAGGCCGCGCTGGAAGCGCACCGCGGCATGCCGCACTTCCTGAAGTACCGCGAGGCTACGGCGGACATCTACGCGGAGGAGACCGTGCGCCACATGTGCACGAACGTTTTCCCTCCCGACGACTGGTGGACGTCCTGATCGGACCGTGAGACCGGAGCGCTGGCCATTCTTCTACGGCTGGGTCATCGTAGGGGCGGCATTCGTCGCCTCCGGCATCGGTTCCGGCGCCGCTATCTGGGGCCCGAGCGTCCTGCTCCTCCCCATGACGGAGGACCTGGGCTGGTCGCGGGCTGAGTTCTTCTCCGCGTTCCTGGTGCGGGAGTTGCTCATCGGGCTTGCCGCGCCGCTGGTCGGGCCCTTTTACGATTCAAAGCGCGGGCCGCGCATCCTCGCGCTGGTCGGTGCTGTGCTGCTCGGTCTCTCGATGGTGCTCATCCGTCACGTCACCGAGCTGTGGCAGTTCATCGCGCTGTTCGGCGTGCTGGGCGGGGTGGCGGAGTTGGGGGGCGGCTTCTTCATCTCCCAGGCGCTGGTGCCGAAGTGGTTCGTGCGGAAGCGCGGGCGCGCTCTCGGCATATCCGTCATGGGCGCGGGACTGGGGGCGCTGCTGTTCCCCACCGGCGTCTCGGCGCTCATCGAGGCTGTCGGCTGGCGCGACGCGTGGTTGTGGTTCGGTGTCGCCGTGGGCAGCATCGCCTTCCTCCTGGGATTGTTCCTCCGCACCAAGCCGGAGGACTCTGGAATGCTGCCGGACGGCGGCCCATCCCGCGAAGCCCTGTCACACGGCGCGGCGCCGTTCGTCGAGGAGCGTTCGCTGACACGGCGCGAGGCGGTCCGCACCCCCGCATTCTGGCTGCTGCTGGCCGCGTTCAGCCTGGTCGGCCTCGGCATCACGGGGTTCCAGAGCAACTGGCATCCCTTCCTCGTGGAAACGGGCTTCACTCCGGGGCAGGCTGCGGCCGGCATCGCCGTGTACGGGTTGTTGTCCGGCATCGTTCGGCCCGGCTGGGGACTGCTCGGCGAACGCTTCCCCGCGCGCTATCTGCTCGGCGGTGTCTCGATCTCCACTGCGGTGCTCATCGCCATCTTCCTGAACGTGCGAACGATGGAGGTCCTACTACCCGTCATGTTCATGGCCGGAGTCATCATGGGCGGATACCTCATCCTGCGCGCACTGCTCACCGCCAACTATTTCGGAAGGACCTACCTCGGCGCGGTAAACAGCCTGTTCAGGCCGATAGTCATGGGTACGGGCGCAGCGGGACCGCTGCTGTTCGGCGCGCTCTACGACCTGGAGGGCGGCTATACACTCGCATTCCTCGCCGCCGCGCTGGCGTGGGGGGCCGCAGGCGTCATCGTGCTCCTGGCGAAGCCTCCCCACACGCGCTGACGCCAGCGGTCCTATAACAAGCCCAGGGGCAATTGCACGGGGTATACACCCCGTATCAGGAGTTCCACAATCCATGCCAACACAAAATATTGTGTAAATGTTGCGGCGCGTAGTATCATTTACCGGCCGTTAATCAAGCGGCCATTCGGCCACGGATGGAAGGTAAGCCATGCGCCCTGGACTCGTCTTCATCGGCCTCTTCGCTCTCCTCATGGTCGTCTACTTCAGCCTCCAGAGCACGCTCGGCACTGTGACGACGACCCTGCTACAGGTGGGCATCGTGCTGACGCTCCTGGGTTCAGCCCTCTGGCTACGGAAGCGGTTCTCTCCTCCGGAGCGCTGACGTCCCGCTACCTGCGGAAGCTCCGCCTCCGGCACACCCGGTGTCTCAAGCGTGTCTAGAAATCCACCGGGAGCGTGGAAACCGTTCCATTGGCCGCATCGAGTACGCGCACCGCATGGTTGTTGGTGTCCGCCACGTACAGTCTTTCGCCGAGGATGCTCAGACCTCCGGGCTCGTGAAACCGAGCCGCAGCGAACGCCCCGTCCGCGTAGCCCGGCTCGCCGGTCCCTGCCATCGTTGCGACAGCCAGCGTCTCCGTGCCCACGCGCTTGATCTTGTTGTTGTACGTGTCAGCGACGTAGACGAATCCACCCTCGAAGGCGATGCCGAGCGGGTGCTGCATACGCGCCGATGAGGCCGCTCCATCCACGTCGCCGAAGTCGAACAAGCCGGACCCGACCAGTGTGCTGACCTGATACGCCGTTATGAGGTCTGCCTGTCGAACCGCGCTCGTCTCACTGTCAGCGAAGTAGAGTACTCCGTCTTCGTCGGCGGCGATGCCGCTGGGCTGCGCAAGCAGCGCCTCTTCCGGCAAGCCGTCAACGATGCCCTCGCCTCCCGTTCCGGCCACCGCCGTCGCCAGGCCGCTCTCGAGGTCGTACATCCACAGTTGGTGGCTGCCCGCCATCGCTATGAACAACCGCCTGCCTACCAGCACCAGGTCCCACGGCGAGCGCAGCGGAACGGTCAGCCCGGGCCCGCCGTCCATACGGCCAACGCCCCGTTCGCCTGTGCCAACCACGGTATCCACAAAGGCCATCTCGAGGTCCACTGCGCGGACCGCGTGGTTACCCGTATCGGCGATGTACAACACCTCGCCAAGCAGCGCCATGCCCTGCGGGTTGCTGAATCGCGCGCCCTCCGGCACGCCGTCGGAAAGGCCCTCGTCTCCGCTGCCGATCACGGTCTGTATCTGGCCCTCCGTGTCCGTCACCAGCACGCGGTGATGGCCGGAGTCCGCGATGAACAGCCGCTCACCAACAGGGTCGGCGAGCACCTTGCCGGGGTAGCGCAGTACCCCAGAGCGAGGAGACTCCAGGTCATAGACCTGCGGCCCCGGGCGCAGCGTCCCCTCTGCGCGGAAGATCTCCAACATCTTGCGCACCAGTTCCCCGCCCTGCTCGTAACGCAGCTCCCCCTCCACCTTGCCAACGACGCGGCCCACGGGGTCCACGAACATCAGCGTCGGCCAGGCGCGCACCGCGTACTGTCGCCAGGTCTCCATCGAGGCGTCGTTCAGCACGGGGTGACGGATGCCGTAGCGCATCACTGCCTGCCGGACGTTCTCCGTGGCGCGTTCCTGGTCGAACTTCGGGGTGTGCACGCCCACTACGGCAAGCTCTTCCGGGAACTCGCGCTCGAGCCGCCTAAGCGTCGGTAGGAGTTGCATGCAGTTGATGCAGCAGTACGTCCAGAAGTCGAGCAGCAGCAGCTTCCCGGCAAAGTCGGCGAGCCGCAGCGGACGGTCCGTGTTCAACCAGTCCGCGTCCCCCGGGAACTCGGGCGCGTTCACCCTGCCATAGTCAGTCGCCATGCGAGGGATTGTACCCGCGCTGTTTGTCAGCGCGCCGCCGCATCCCGGCACGCCGCCGCTCCCCGACAAGCTCTACGCTATAATCGAAGTGCTCATGACCGAATACGAAACAGTTATCGGCCTCGAAGTGCATGCCCAGCTGCGAACGAGCAGCAAGATGTACTGCGCCTGCCCCGCCGACTACCAGGACTCCGAACCGAACACGCGCGTCTGTCCCGTGTGTCTCGGGCTGCCGGGCTCGCTGCCCGTCATCAACCGCGAGGCGATCCGCTCCATCATCATGATCGGGCTGGCGCTCCACTGCAGCATCCCTTCTCACAGCAAATTCGACCGCAAGAATTACCCCTACCCGGACCTGATGAAGGGCTACCAGATATCCCAGTACGACCTCCCTCTGTGCGTCGACGGCTACATGGACGTGAACGTGGAAGGCGAGCGCCGGCGCGTGGGAATCGAGCGGGTCCACATGGAGGAGGACGTCGCCAAGCTGAGCCACCTGACCGACCCTGCCACCGGCGAGGGATACTCGCTGGTGGACGTGAACCGCTCCGGCGTGCCTCTGGTGGAGATGGTGAGCCGCCCGGACATCCGCTCCGCAGAAGAGGCGCGGCAGTACCTGATGGCGTACCAGTCCATCCTCCGCTACCTCGGCGTCTCCACGGCCAACATGGACGAGGGATCGTTCCGGTGCGACGCGAACGTCAGCATCCGCCCGAAGGGCAGCGAAACGTTCGGCACGAAGGTCGAAGTCAAGAACATGAACTCGTTCCGCTCCGTCTTCCGCGCCATCGAGCACGAGGTCGAGCGGCAGGCGAAGGTGCTGGGCTCCGGCGGACGCGTCGTGCAGGAGACGCGTGGCTGGCTGGAGGACAAGGGCGTCACCACATCCCTGCGCAGCAAGGAGGAGGCGAACGACTACCGCTACTTCCCTGAGCCGGACCTGCCGCCGCTCAACGTCGACCCCGCGTGGGTCGCGGAGATATCGGAACTGCTGCCGGAGCTTCCGGAGGAGCGCAGGCTGCGATTCACCACCGAGCACGGCCTGCCCGCCTACGACGCCTCGCTGCTTACCGCAACGCCCGGCCTCGCCGACTACTACGAGGCGACCTTGCGGCACGCGCGGGAGGGCGGCAGCGCGGACGGCGTGGCGAAGGCCGCGGCGAACTGGACGCTCACGGAGTTGGGGAGGCTGGCCAACGAGACGCACACGGAGATCCACGAATCGCCGGTTACGCCGGAGCGGCTCGCGGAGCTGCTGGTCATACTGGAGAATGGAACGCTCGGTACGCCGCAGGGCAAGCGTGCCATCGAGGAGATGTTCCACACCGGCAAGTCCGCGCAGGCGGTCGTGGCCGACCTGGGACTGGTGCAGATATCGGACACCGATGAACTGGCGGGAACCGTCGCCCAGGCCATAGACTCCAACCCGCAGGCGGTTGCGGACTACCTTGCGGGCAAGGAAACGGCGGCGAAGTTCCTCGTCGGGCAGGTGATGAAGGCGACGCGCGGCAACGCCAATCCGTCGGTCGTTGCGGATATCATCGTCGAGCAGTTGGACGCGATGAAAGGCTAGGGGAGCACTTGGGTACGTACATCAGTTTCGCAGTAATCATCGTTGTCGCGCTGCTCGTGGCGAGCATCCTGATGCAGGTGCGCGGAGCGGGCGGCGGCCTCTTCGGCGCAGGCTCGATCCAGTCCTACCGCACGCGGCGGGGCGTCGAACGCACGCTCTTCCAGTTCACCATCGGGCTGGGCGTCCTCTTCGTCATCCTCGCGGTCCTCAACCTGACGGTCACCTAGCCCATCAGCGACGCGAAGTAGTCCTGCAGGCGCCGCTGGCCGACGGCGGGCCCGACCATGTCCACCTCCGACTCCGCGATGCGATAGACGGCCGAGTCGTACCCGTGCCGTCCGGCGAACCGACGCAACGCTGCCCGCAACTGCGCCCGCCACACGTAGGAGAAACGAACCGGCACGTCCCCCGCGGCAGCTGCGGCGAGCCCGGCTATCTCCTCCCAGGTCAGCACCTCCGGCCCGCCTACGTCCACCTCCCGCTCATGCCCCTCCAGACCGTCCACGAGCACCCTCGCGACGTCTGCTTCATGGACGGGGTTGATCTGCCCTTGACCGCCCCCCGACATCGACAGCTTGCCACGCCTCAGGGCGCGCTCCAGTAGCGGACGGAGCCGGGCGAAGGTGATGGTCGGACGGACGATGAGATGGTCGACGGATGACATACGCAACGCCGCGGCGAACGATTCGTGCGCCCGGACGTATTCCATCATGCCGAGGAATCGGCCTCCGTAGAGCGAGACGTACGCGAAGCGCTGTACGCCGGCCTCCCCTGCCTCGTGCAGCAGACTTCGGTTGCCCGCGTCATCCACCGCATGGAAGGTCTCGGCCTTGTAGGTGAAGATCTTCGTTGCCAGTCTCGCGCCGACACAGGAGACGACGGCGTCGGCGTCGGCGCAGGAGCCCTCGAGTGTCCGAGGGTTGAGCAGGTTGCCGACGAAGACCTCCTCCGGCTCCGTCGTGAGTCGCGAAGGCTCTCGGACGAGCGCTCGGACGCGGGAGCCGCGCGACTGCAGCTCGCGCACGACCTCGGCGCCGATGAAGCCCGTGGCGCCCGCGACGACAACAAGCGGCAGGCTCACAGCCCCAGCTTCTCCGGGTTCAGGATGCCGTTCGGGTCGACCGCGCGCTTCAGTCGCCGCGCGAGCAGCAGCGCGTCACCCCACTCCCGCTCGGCCCAGTCGCCCAGCTTCACGCCGAGGCCGTGGCAGTACTCGACGCCCCCGCCAAGGCGCAGCGCTTCCTCCAGCATGGCGTCGACCGCCCGCCGCAGTGCGGTGGCGGCGCCCCCCCCCCCCCCCTCCCCCCCCCGGGGGGGGGGGGAAAAAGACCCCCCCCGCACTCTGCGGGGGATGGCGTTTGGTTTCCTTCCCCTTGCTGCCCCCCTCCCCCTCCAGGGCTAGTGCG
>JAPOOH010000136.1 GCA_026713505.1 Chloroflexota bacterium
GAGCCCACCGTACGAACCGCGCACCTGTCCACCCAGTTCGCCCCCCAGCGGCGCGATACCTATGAGCGGGAACTCGGTGTGGAAATACGAGAGGAAAGCGAAAGATCCGGCCGTGAGGAAGCCCAAGCCGAACACGTAACGCCACTTGTGGATGAGAACCCTGTAGCCTCGGGAAAGCACCCATCCCAGCCAACCTGCCCACGCCAGCAGAAGGGCAAGTCCCACGCCCATACCGCCGAGCACGTCGGACGCAGCCCCTCGAAGGGGATCGATGGCCCAGGCAGGTTGCCCGATGATGACGTAAGCGACGAATGCCGCAACGACGAGTGCCAGCAACACGCCGACCTGGTTGAACAGCAATGAGGAAATGCGATTTCTCACTCCTCAGACTTTAGACACCCGCATCGCGGTTGTGAGCCGGGTCCGCATGCAAATTATGAAGAGATAGGGTGTAGGAGCCCCAGCGCCCCCCTGGCCCAAGCGGCCTCGGATAGAGGTAGGCGAGTTCAGACCTCCAAAGGGACGGTGAGGATCATCGGACGGCTGCGCGTCTCCTTGTACAGGAAGCGGCTCAGGGCCTCGCGCACGCGGTCGTTCACGTGGTCCTCGTTCAGCGGGTCCAGGTTCGGTGCGCGGAGGGCCTCAACCACCACCGCCGCTGCCCGCTCCATCAACTCCTCTCCCTCTTCTGGCACGGTGAAACCGCTCGAGACGATCTCTGGCTCTCCAAACACTCTGCCTGTCGCGTGGTCGATGGGGACGACGACTACCACGAAACCGTCCCGGGAGAGCATCCGTCGGTCGCGTAGCACGGCCTCGCCAACGTCCCACGTGCGCAGTCCGTCCACGTAGACGTGCCCGGCCTGGATGGGCTCGCCGAGCTCCGCTCCACTGTCATCCAGTTCAAGGACGTCGCCGTCCTCGAGGACGAAGACGTTCTCCGGAGTGACGCCGGTCTGCCTGGCCAGGTCCGCGTGCGCGGCCAGCATTCGGTACTCGCCATGCACGGGCACGAAGTAGCGAGGGTTGACGAGCCGGAGCATCAGTTTCAGTTCTTCCTGGCCTCCATGTCCGGGGACATGGACTCCGGGCGACGTGCGGCGTGTCAGCACCCTGGCGCCGCGCCGCGTGAGGTTGTCTACGACGGAGGCGATAACGGTCTCGTTGCCTGGGATAGCGGTCGCGGAGATGATGACGGTGTCGTTCTCGTGGACCTCGATGTCACGGTTGGCATTATTGGCTACCCGCGAGAGGACGGATAGCGGTTCGCCCTGGGCGCCGGTGAGAACGATGACCTGTTGCTCGTGGGGGAGCGAGCTCAGTGCCTGGAGGTCGAGCAGCGCCCCGGGCGGGGCGTGGATGTAGCCGTTCGCCACGGCCATGTTGACGTTGTCAATCATGGAGCGCCCTGCCGGGGCGACCTTCCTTCCATGCTTCACGGCAGCGTCCAGCACCTGTTGCACACGAGCGATGAGAGATGCGAACGTGGCGATGAGTACGCGCCCCGGCGCATCAGCGATGACGTGGTCGAGCGCGGAAGCGACGACGCTCTCCGACGGCGTGTAGCCGGGAATCTCCGCGTAGGTTGAGTCAGAGAGCAGGAGCAGAACTCC
>JAPOOH010000137.1 GCA_026713505.1 Chloroflexota bacterium
ACAGAGCATCGATTTGCCCGCCCGCACTCGAAACAATCCCCCCCCCCGCCGCAGCCAGCAGGGAGGAGGCGGGCGAGCCGGTCCAGGCGCAGTCCGCTCGAGCGCGAAAGCGTCCGTTGCTGTCGGAGTTGCTGCAACCGACACCCAGCGGCGTGTTCATCGCGATTCTCGTCTTCGCCTTTGCGTTCACGCTCTGGCAGTCTTTCGACTGGACGAGCCAGGCGGCCCGCCTGCCGCGCGTCATCACAGTGGTCGGGCTCATGTTGACGGGCATCTACGCCATATTCCACTTTGCGTTCCCTTCCTCGGGCGCAGGACGCATCATGGACATCGGGAGGACCCGTACGGACGACGACCGTCGCGTCCTGATGTTGCGCACGCTCAAGGCCATCGGCACCACGTTCGGACTCGTGCTGGCGATCTGGCTCATCGGCTTTCAGATAGCGCTCCCGGGCTACGTATTCCTCTACCTGTTCTTCTTCGGGCACGTGCGCTGGTGGGTGGCCCTGGGATGGCTCGTCATCTTCGTCGTGCTCATCTACGGCTTCTTCGACGAAGTGATCCATATCCCCTGGATCGACCCGGTGCTGGGAGATTTCATCCCGGACATCCTGAAGGGCAGGGAGACCATCACGCAGCTCTGGGAGCGGCTCTTTGGCTAAAAGTTGCGCGTAGACGGGCTACAGTCGCCGTGTTAGCATTTTTGGCTAACGCGCCCAGCGCGAAACTGAGAACGATTCCTGCCTGAGGAGGACAGATGCGCACTGCATTCACATCAGCAAAGCGGGCCCTGCGCCTGTTGGCGCTTGCGTCCGTGCTGGCGATGCTCGCCGTGGCCTGTGGAGGCGAGGACCCCGATCCTACGCCGACGTCGGCCCCGCAGCAGGCCGCTCCAACAGCGACGCCCACCGCCGAGGCGATGATGGAGGAGAAGCCGACGCCCACCGCCGAGGCGATGATGGAGGAGAAGGCGACGCCCACGCCTGAGGCGATGACGGAGAACCCGGACCCAACACCGACGCCGCGGCCGACCCCGACCCCGATCCCGGTCGAGGAGCAGGTGGACTTCTCCGGCAAGACGGTGCAGATCACCGTGGGTTACGCACCCGGCGGGGGGTTCGACACCTTCGCGCGCATCTTTGCGCACCACCTCTCGGACGAACTCGAGGGCAACCCCAATGTCTTCGTGAGCAACAAGCCCGGCGCCAACACCCTCGTCGCCGTGCGTTCCGTTATCGACAAGGACTACAGGGACAACCAGGTGGACATCGTCGTTGTCATCTCCACCCTCATCCAGCAGTCCATCCTCGGCGGCGTGTCCGAGTTCGACGCGGCGAACGACCTGGTCTACCTCGGTGCTCCGGACTACACGCCCAGCGACCAGACCTGGTGCATCCGCTCGGACCTCGCGGCGAACCTGGACGAGTACCTGGCCGGCAACTACAGCCTCGGCCAGATCGGCCGGGTGGACACGTACGCAACCTCCTCCGAGTGGGCCGTGCAGGTCGGCTTCCCGTTCGAGCGCGTGTTCGGCTACACGGGGACGTCCGACATGGACGCGGCCTTCAACCGTCGCGAGATCGACGTAACGCCTACCTGCCGCGACTCGCAGGTCGCCCAGAACCCCGAGTGGGCGGAAGGCTACGCCACACCGCTCTTCTACACGATCATGGAACCGGAGTGGATCAAGGCGGGCAAGGCAGAGGGCAAGTACGAGTGGGTCAAGTCCATCAGGGAGATCGCACAGGAGCGCTTCGGAGCAGGTGACGACTACCTGAATGCCTTCGACGCGCTGATGGCGGCGGCGGCATCCAGCCGCATCTACGCCATGCCGTCCCAGACTCCGACCACCATCGTGAACGAGATGCGCGCTGCATTCGAGCGTGTCGTGTCGAGCGCCGATTTCGTGGCGGACATGAAGTCCAGGCGGTACGACGTGGGCCTGCGGACCGGGGACCAGTACCAGACGCAGGTAGAGTCGTTCGCAGGGCTCCCTGAAGAGACCCTGGCGATCATCCGCGGCCTCTTCCCTGGATAGGTCCGGCACGTAGAACGTGAACAGAGGAGCGCCCAAGCGGGCGCTCCTCTTGCGTTGAGGCGCTCTCGCGCTACACTTGCCCACGAGAACGATGGAGTAGCGATGTACGACCGACAGGTGATGGACGTGGAGGACGCACTGCGCGCCGTGGACGCCGCGATGGAGGCTGCGTCTGTCGAGGGTGCCGGGCCGCTTGCCGTTGCTGTCGTCGACGACAACGGCGACCTCGTTGCCTTCGCCCGCGCCGACGGCACGCCCGTCTTCCAGCGGCGCCACGCCGTTCGCAAGGCGTATACGACGTCGCGCGTGGGCGCGGACCTGAGCGAGTTCGCGGCCGAGCGTGCGCAGCGCGGCATGAGCGCCGCCGAATTCGACGGTGAGTTCGTAGGTGCTGCGGATGGCGGCGTTGTCGTCCGTGCAGCGGGGCAGGAGGCCGTGGTTGGCGCTATCGGTGTTCAGGGCTTCGATCGCGAAGTCGATGAACGCCTCGCACGTATAGCGCTAGCGGCGCTTCAGGGAGGGCTGGCGTGAGGACGCGCAGGACGCTTGGGCTGAGGGAGTCTCGGCAGGCCCTCGCGGAGATGCTGCGCAAGGCCAACGAGATGGGCGGCCGTCCGATAGCCATCGCAGTGTTGGACGACCGGGGCGAGTTGATCTGCTTTGCGGCCCAGGCCGGAGTGAACGCCGCGCTCGCACGCCAGAACGCCATGAAAAAGGCGTACACGTCCGCCTGTATGCGGGCGGACACGCTCGACTTCGCGGAGCGAGCACAGGCGTCGCCGCAGGGACTTGCGGGTTTCGGCAACCCGAACTTCACCATCGGCGGGGGTGGGGCGGTCGTCGTCGCGCCCGACGGCACGATACTCGGCGGGCTGGGCGTCAGCGGACGCACCGCCGAGGAAGACGAGGAGATCGTCCAGGCAGGCAAAGCGCACATCGGGCGACTCATCCAGGAGCAGGAATGAGCTTCTCAGGCAAGACGGTAGTGGTGACGGGCGGCAGTGGCGCAGTGGGACGCGTGGCCTCCCGCAGGTTCTCGGAGGCCGGAGCGCAGGTAGTTATCGCCGACATGACGCCGCCGCCCGACGAGGCAGGCGCGGTCGTTTACCACGAGACTGACGTGCTCGACGAGGCATCGGTGCGCGGACTGTTCGAGCGCGTCGCGTCGGAGTACGGTGGGCCGCACGTGCTCGTGAACATCGCGGGTGGCTTCCGGTTTGGTCCCTCGGTCGAGGAGATGGCGGAGTCGGACTGGGACGGCCTGCTCCAACTCAATCTCAAGTCTGCGTTCCTTACCATCAAGAACGTGCTGCCGTACATGAAGGAGCAGGGCTACGGGCGCATCGTGAGCATCGCGGCGCGCAGCGGGCTGCACGGCGACCCGATGGTCGCCCACTACTCGGTGAGCAAGGGCGGTGTCATCCTGCTCACGCAGTCCGTCGCTGCGGAGGTGAAGGCGCACGACATAACCGTGAACGCGGTGCTGCCGAGCATCATCGACACCCCCGCGAACCGCGAGGCGATGCCGGATGCGAAAGTGGAGCGCTGGGTGCAGCCCGACGACCTTGCAAACGTGCTGCTCTTCCTCGCGTCCGAGGAGGCGCGCGCCGTCTCCGGCGCCGCTGTGCCGGTTTACTACAAGGCGTGACGCGGCACTCACATCGTGGTCGACTGGAAGCAGATGGATGAACCGCAGCGAGCCGATGCGCTGCGCGTGAAGTTCGATGCACTGGCTGCGGAACGTGACCCTCGCCACAGGGACGATCCCTTGATGCTTCGCATGCGCCGTGTCACCAGTTGGATCACGGGTGCGGCGCAAGAAGAGCGCGACGACGACACGTCATTCATGTGCTATTGGGTTGCCTTCAACGCGCTCTATGGGGACGACGCAGGGTTGGTCAAACCCGAAGAATCTGAAAGAGAGGCCTACCGCCGCTGTATCGAGAAGATCGCAGATACCGGCCCCCTGGTCATCTACCGTGAAGTTGTCGGGGGATTGGGAGAAGAAGAGATCAGCGAACTCGTCAACGTCCGCTTCATGCTTGCACCTTACTGGTACAAGGGAAGCTGGGAGCACGCTCTCAAGAGCGACGCGCACCGGCTGGACAATGCGTTCCAGTGGAAGAACGTCAAGGATGTGCTCTGCCTCATCTTCGACCGGTTGTACGTGTTGCGTAACCAACTCCTTCACGGGGGAGCGACATGGGGGAGCTCGGTGAACCGCTCGGAGGTTGCAATGGGCCGCCGGTTCGCGGCCTTCCTGATCCCACTGTTGGCCGATCGCGTGCTGAACAACCCCAACCTTGACTGGGGGAGGCCGTACTACCCTCCCACGAATCAGACATGGAGGAAAGAAGATGCCTGATATCCAACGAACGAACCCGGAGGGGCTCGCGCCGCCGCCGGGAGGACGCTACTCCCACGTCGTGCGGTGGGGCAACCTCGCTTGGATAGCGGGGCAGACTTCGCGAGGGCCGGACGGCAAGGTCATCGGATTGGACAACGCACCGGCGCAATGCCGGCAGGTCTACCAGAACCTGCGCACCGCCATCGAGTCGGTTGGCGGGACGTTTGCGAACATCGTAAAGGTGACCATCTTCGTTACATCGGAGGCGTACCTTCCGGCGGCGCGCGCAGCGCAGAACGAGTGCTGGGGCGACGCTCCGACACCCGCGAGTTCGATGGTCATCGTGCGGGCACTCGCGCAGCCGGAATACCTGATCGAGATCGAGGCGTTCGCCGTTCTCGACTAGCGGGCGGGCGACGCGGCCCAGTTGTCCCCGCTGTCAGCGGGGCGCGGTCCCCATTTCCCGGCCTCGGCCTGGGCGAGGAACTCTGCAACGGCGGTGTTGAACGCAGCCGGTTCCTCCAGGTTGCAGGCGTGCCCCGTGTGCGGCAGTATGGCGAGCCCGGAGTTGGGCACGGTGCGCCGGAGGAAGAGCGATGGCCCCACGCACGGGTCGTCCTCATCACCGCAGACGATGAGCAGAGGCACGTTCACGGACGCCAGGTCGACCTCACGGGTGTAGAGGCTCGGACGCCTGCCCTGGAAGCCGCGCAGCGTGTTGGCGGAGCCTGTGGCTGAGTGGGCGCGGAACAGCGCCGCGAACCGGTCCCACCCCGCAGGGTCCTTCTCGCGGAACCGGATGCGCGTGGAGCCGGCGAGATACGCTTCCATGCCGGCCATGCCGTTGGCCTCCAGCAGCCCCGCGCGCTCTTCCGACTCGGTGAGGAACGATGCCGGGTCGTCACTGCCAGTGCCTACACCTGCCGCGACGACACTGAGGCAGCGTTCCGGGTGTGCGAGCATGAACTGTACCGCGGTGTACGCGCCCATCGAAAGCCCGCAGACGTGCGCTCGTTCTATCCCGAGCGCATCCAGCAGTCCCAGCAGCACCGCCACCTGGTGGTCCCACGTGTACTCCTTCCATTGCGCCGGGACCTCGGAGGGCGGGTAGCCCTTCGCGTTGTAGGTGACCGTGCGGTAGCGGCGGGAAAAGTAGTTCACCTGATGCTCCCAGCTCTCCATGCTGCCCGCGAATTCGTGACAGAAAACGAGGGGCAGCCCGCTTCCGGCCTCCGTGTACTCGATAGCGGCTCCGTCCACTGTAACGTTCGGCATCGCGCAACTCCGTGCATCCGTAGGTGGCAGCGATTCTAGCGCGTCGGTGCGATACTGGCTTTTCCCCGAGCTGCAGGAGGCGCGGCATGGTCACGACGAACACCACGAACTACGGACTGATCCGCACCGTGCAGGTGCGCAACGAGAACATCCCGGGCGTGCTGGGCGCGCTTGCGTCAGCCATCGGCAGCGCTGGTGCGAACATCGGCAACATCAAGACCGTGCACCTCAGCCAGAGCTATGTGCTCCGTGACATCGACGTGCACGTGGAGGATGAGACGCATCTTCTCGAAGTGCTGCGCGTGGTGGGACAGGTGAAGGGCGTGCGCGTCACGGAGACGCGCGACGAGGTGATGGACCTGCACCAGGGCGGCAAGATCGCGATCGTGAGCCGCCAGCCGGTCGCGGACATCGCGATGCTGAGGAAGGTGTATACGCCCGGCGTGGCCGAGATATGCCGGGCGATTCATGCGCAACCGAGCCTGGCGCGGCGGTTCACTTCCATAGGCAGCACGGTCGCGATCGTGACCGACGGCACGGCCGTGCTTGGCCTCGGGCGCATCGGGCTTGCCCCCGCGATGCCGGTAATGGAGGGCAAGGCCGCTTTGCTCCAGCAGTTCGCGGGCGTGAACGGTGCGCCGCTCCTCGTGCAGTCATCGACTGCAGAGGAGTTCGTGGAGGCCGTCGTGCGTGTCGCACCGACGTACAGTGGCATCCACGTGGAGGATGTGGCTGCTCCCGCCTGCTTCGATATCGTTGCGCAGCTGCGAGAGCGGCTCAGTATCCCCGTGATGCAGGACGACCAGGACGGCACGGCCGCGGTCGTGCTCGGGGCGCTGATGAGCGCAATGCGGACGACGGGCAGGCGCCTTTCCGACGTGACCATAGGACAGGTGGGCCTCGGCGCGGCGGGGCAGGCCGTGGCGTCGCTCCTGATGCACGCCACGGGCAGGCCGGTGCTGGGCGCGGACGTGAACGAGGACTGCATCGCCCGCCACGAGCAGCATGGCGGGCGGGT
Organism: Chloroflexota bacterium; assembly: GCA_026713505.1. Taxonomy (GTDB): domain Bacteria; phylum Chloroflexota; class Dehalococcoidia; order Lucifugimonadales; family Australimonadaceae; genus Bin16. Next base: position 6,679 of record JAPOOH010000137.1, read on the forward strand.
CGCATCGCTGGAGGAGATCATGGGGACGGCGGACGTGGTGATATCGACGACTGGCGTGCCGGGACTCATCGCGCCGGAGCGCGTGCGGAGCGGGCAGATCGTGTTCGCGCTCTCCAACCCGGACCCGGAGATACGCCCATCGCAGGCCATTGAGGCGGGCGCTTCGCTTGCCGCCGACGGGACGACGGTGAATAACCTGCTGGGCTACCCCGGCATCTGGCGCGGAGCGCTCAGCACGCAGGCCAGCGAGATCAATCGTTCGATGCTCATCGCGGCGAGCGAGGCGCTGATGGAGGCGACACCCCACGGCGACCTCAGTCCCACTCCGCTCGACCCGGAAGTGCACCGGATGGTGGCGTACGCCGTCGGCAAGGCGGCGGTCGAGAGCGGCGTCGGTGACGCGGATGGGTTGGTGGACCTGGAGTGAGGGGGAGTGTTCTGCTGACCAGAGTGCCCTACGTTGCTTCCAAGTCGGTTTCGTCTGTCAGCACTAGCCCTTCCTTCAAGAAGTCCATGAATCTCTTGCCGTAGGGAGTTATTCGGACCCGTAAGTCTTCCGCCCCCGCCCCCGTCATCATTCCTCCAATAGAGCTATCAATAGTCAGCTCTAGCCGGTATAGGTCATTTGCTAACCTAGGAAGGACTTCATGTGGAACTTGGTCTCCGATACGCTTTTGGAGTGTTCCAGCTATTGAACCTCCAACCACATTCGTGTTTGAATCGGGCTCTTGTGTATAGGCACGTAAGACAAGCAAGTGTGCCCACTGCAATTCGGTAATAGTCTTTAGAAATCTCAGTTTCTCATCGTATGGCTCATCAGGACACGTTATGACACCCAATAGGAACAGTCCATACAGTCTCCTGCGTTCCTCGCTGCGCTCCTCAACGACCCTCTCGTAGGTCTTGTCTCGCAGTTCATAGAAATCCTCAGTCTTCTCTTCGTCCTCTAAGATTGCGGTTACATCAGGCCTAATATGTTCACGTCCAACATGGTCTGCCATATCCATGACGAAGCCTTCCAATCGCTGTTGCTGCCTTGAACTACTAATCTTGTTGAGGACGTAGTTCCCGACAGCGGAAAGCAGAAGTACAGCGGGTTCTCCAACAATCGTGCTGGCTAACGTACTGGTCAATTTGACGACATCAAGTGCCTTGTCAATATGAGAATCGTCAGGGTGTGATTCATCCATTCGAGTCAACCCCTCATCTGGTTATTCTGTTCGCCATACGTAGTGAGCTACCTAAATCAAAACTCCTCGTTGAAGGCGACTTGGCCGGTGACGGCGACCTGGTAAGCGGAGACGCGGCGTTCGAAGAAGTTGGAGAGCTCCTGCACGTCCTGCAGCTCCATGAACGTGAGCGGGTTGCGCGTGCCGAAGTAGGTAGGCAGGCCGAGGTTGGTGAGGCGCTGGTCAGCGACGTACTCGAGGTACTGGCGCACCTCGGTGACGGTGAGGCCGGCGACGCCGCCCACCAACAGGTCCTCGGCGAACTGCGTCTCGCAGTCGACGGCCTCCTGGACCATCTGTGTCACCTGCTCCTCCATGCGCTCGTCGAACAGGTGTGGGTACTCCTCACGCGCCGTACGGACAACCTGAAGCCCGAACTCCATGTGAGCGGACTCGTCACGGAAGACCCAGTTGGTGCCGGACGCAAGCCCGTTCAGCAGCCCCTTGGAGCGCATGAAGTAGACGTAGGCGAACGCGGCGTAGAAGAAGAGCCCTTCGATGCAGGTGGCGAAGCAGATGAGGTTGAGGATGAATTGGCGCTTCTGCTCGTCCGTGTCCAACGTGTCGAGCTCGTGGATGGAGTCGATCCACCGGAAGCAGAAGTCGGCCTTCTGCTTGATGGAGGGGATGGTCTCGATGGCGCGGAACATCTCGTGCCGCTCGTCGACGTCAGGGATGTAGGTGTCGAGGAGGGTGAGGTAGAACTGGACGTGGAGCGCCTCCTCGAATAGCTGGCGGGAGAGGTAGAGCCGCGCCTCCGGCGCGTTGATGTGCTTGTAGAGGTTCAGCACGAGGTTGTTGGCGACGATGGAGTCGCCGGTAGCGAAGAAGGCGACGAGCCGTTGGATGAGGTGCTGCTCCGGCGGGGAGAGCTTGCCGTTCAGGTCCTTGATGTCGTCCGACCAGTCAACCTCGTCAACGGTCCACGTATTGCGTATGCCGTTCTTGTACATCTCGTAGAAGTCCGGGTATCGCATGGGGCGGAGGGTGAGGTTGAGTCCTGGTTCAAGAATCATGGCGCATCTCCGTGTTCTGTTCGCATATGCCGCATCGTCGTCGCTACCCGCTTCTCACGGGAGCAGCACATCCCCGTGGGGTGCGGACATGTCGTCGCGAATGAGCCCGCGCTGCTGACCGCAAGGCGGGCTCATCCGGGCGTCCCTGCCTACTGACAGGCTTCGCAGGTCTCCGGGTTCTCCAAGGAGCAGGCGATGGCATCCTGGTCCGCGTACTCCTTCTCGGCGACGGCGATAGTGGTCTGGGTGATGCGCGTTGCCGGGCGGGAGCGGAGGTAGTAGGTGGTCTTCAGGCCGGTCTTCCAAGCATACAGGTACATGGAAGAGAGCTTGCCGATGGTAGGCGCGGCCATGAACAGGTTGAGGGACTGGCTCTGGTCGATGTAGGGGCCGCGGGCGGCGGCCATGTCGATGAGTGCCTTCTGCGGCAGCTCCCAGGCGGTCTGGTAGAGCCGTTTCAGGTCGTCCGGGATCTCGGGGACGTGCTGCACGGAGCCGTCGCTGAGCTTGATGCGGTTGCGGATGGCCTCCGTCCAGAGCCCGCGCTCCTTCAGGTCCTCCACGAGGTAGTGGTTGATCTGGAGGAACTCGCCGGAGAGCGTCTCGCGCTTGAACAGGTTGGAGACCTGTGGCTCGATGCACTCGTAGGCGCCGCAGATGGACGCGATGGTGGCGGTGGGCGCGATAGCGATGAGCAGAGAGTTGCGCAGGCCGAAGCGCTGGATGCGCTCCCTCAGCGCCGGCCAGTCCGGCCTGCTGGGCGTGACGCCCCAGAAGTCGAACTGCAACTCGCCGCTGGCCGCTCGGGTGTCCTTGAACGTTTCGTGCGCACCGCGCTCCTCAGCGAGTGTGCAGGAGGTGTCGAGCGCGCCGAAGTAGACCTCCTCCTGGATGCGCGCACCGAGGTCGACGGCCTCCTGGCTGTCGAACGGCATGCGCATCTTGAAGAAGACGTCCTGCAGGCCCATGACACCGAGGCCGACGGGCCGCCACTTGCTGTTGGAGTAGGACGCGGCGTCTGTGGGGTAGTAGTTGATGTCCACAACGCGGTCCAGATAGCGCACGGCAATCTTCACGGCGCGGTGCAAGCGGTCGTAGTCGAACGTGCGGTCGTCGGTGACGAAGTGGCCGAGGTTGAGCGAGCCGAGGTTGCAGACAGCGGTCTCGTCCTTGTTGGTGACCTCCAGGATCTCCGTGCAGAGGTTGGAGAGGTGGATGACGTTTCCAGGCAGGAGGGTCTGGTTGGACTTGCGGTTGGCGGTGTCCTTGAAGGTCATCCATCCGTTGCCGGTCTGGGCGAGGGTGCGCATCATCCGTGCGTAGAGCTCGCGAGCAGGCAACTGTTTCTCGAACCGGCCCTCGGCCTCAGCCTGGGTGTAGATGCGCTCGAACTCCTCGCCGTAGGTGTCGACGAGCTCCGGCAATTCCTTCGGGTCGAAGAGCGACCAGACGCCGTCTTCCTCGACGCGCTGCATGAACAGGTCCGGCACCCAGTTGGCGAGGTTGAGGTTGTGCGCGCGCCGGGACTCGTCGCCGGTGTTGTTCTTCAGTTCGAGGAAGTCCTCGATGTCGGCGTGCCAACTCTCCACGTAGACGCAC